>NZ_JBYNRX010000093.1:0-89768 GCF_057785375.1 Roseiflexus sp. | reverse complement strand
CCTACGTTGTCTTACCACACTCGATGCATTTCCGAGAGCATAGCACCGCCAGCCCTACGTGCAACCTTGCCGCGTTCAACGTTCAACGTTCGCAGGTAACACCCCTCGCCTCTTGCCTCTCACCCCTCGCCTCTTGCCTCTAGCCTCTCGCCTCTCGCCTCTCGCCTCCCACCTCTCACCTCTCGCCTCTCGCCTCTCACCTCTCGCCTCTCGCCTCTCGCCTCTCGCCTCTTGCCTCTCGCCTCTTGCCTCCCACCTCTCGCCTCACGCCTCTCACCTCTCGCCTCTTGCCTCTCGCCTCACGCCTCTCACCTCTCGCCTCTTGCCTCTCGCCTCACGCCTCCCACCTCTCGCCTCACGCCTCCCACCTCTCGCCTCTTGCCTCACGCCTCTCACCTCACGCCTCTCACCTCACGCCTCTTGCCTCACGCCTCTCACCTCACGCCTCTTGCCTCTCGCCTCTTGCCTCACGCCTCTCGCCTCTCCCACGATAGCGGCCATTTGACCACAAGAGAAGGTTGCAATCTTTGGCGTTTTATGTAAGAATAGTATACGACGACGAATGAGAAGCCATACCCTTTCCGCATTCCAGGTCCCGACGCAACGCCGAGCCGTCCATAAGCGATGCCAGGACCGGTATCGCAGAGAGAACGCCAGGAGCAGACATCCGACCCTGACGCTTTTTGGGAGATTCACGGCGCCGCGTCGACATACAACACGCTGATCGTTCGTCGGTTTGCGCCATGACACAGGGATACACCTTTGCCCGCCAGCATACTGCGCCAGAAGTCCTGGTGGCGCCAGTTTGGTCGCAGCGTCGCCTCGATGATGAGTGAACGCGGATAACCCAACGTCGGATCATACTCGGCGCGGACGTGGATATGCGTTTCACACGCACACCCGCTCGCGCCGCACACCGGCGTGATGGTTCCGTCGCCTTCGGCGACAAGAAACAACGTTTCGATCGTGCGCGCGCGGAGATTGCAACTGTCGCGGTAGCTGCCGGTGATCTGTCCCTGACGCACCACGGCGTCGTAGGTGCAGTCGCCATCCTCCACCACCAGGCGGTAGTCGCGGAATGGACGTTGCTCCCATAAGGCGCGCGCACGCTCGAGGTCGCGCTGTCTGGTTCGTCGTTCCTGTTCGCCGGCGCCGGTCCAGACGCCTAGCGCAAGGCACGACAACAGGAGCAGCGCCAGACCTGCGAGATATGGGATGAGCCACCTTGTCGTTATCATACATAGCAGTGTATCGCAAAAGTTACAGACAGGTGAAGAGTTCTTTCCATACGATAGATAGTTCTTTCCTGCATGCCGCAGTGCGCATCGGTACGATCTGCAAGGATTTCCGTGAAGTCGGGTACAAGCATGTACCACGCGGTACGTTGTGAGGAGGAGCCTGCAATGACCACTCTGGATGTCGAGACGCTCGATATGGTTCTGTCGACGCTGCGCGAATACGCCGACCGGAAACTGACGCCCGAATATCTCCGCCATCTCGACCACAATGACGAATTCCCGGCTGAAGTGCTGAAAGACCTGTACGATCCCAACAAACTGGGCATTCACCTGCTGTTCATCCCCGAAGAGTACGGCGGTTTGGGCGGCGGGGCATACGATATTTACCGCGTGTCGGAAGCGATGGCTGCCATTGATCTCGGCATTGCAACCGGCGTCCTGGCAACATTCCTCGGCACCGATCCGATTACCGTCGGCGGCACCGAAGAGCAGAAGAAATACTGGATGGGGCGTATCGCTGAGGAAGGGTTGCTCGTGGCGTATGGCGCCACCGAGCCGCAGGCCGGCTCCGACCTGGCGACCCTGACGACCAAAGCTGTGCCGGTGGTCGAAGATGGCAAGGTGATCGGGTACAAGATCAGCGGGCGCAAGCAGTGGATCTCGAACGGCGGCGTTGCCAAGATCTATACGATCCTGGCGAATGCGCCCGGCGGCATCTCCTGGTTCATCGTTGAGCACGATGCACCCGGTTTCACCAAAGGCAAACCGGAGGATAAGCACGGCATTCGCGCCTCGAATACGGCTGCGCTCTTCCTCGACGAGGTCTTCGTTCCTGCTGACCGGCTGGTGGGCGGTGAGGAAGGCAAAGGACTGGCGCAGGCGGCGGCGGTCTTTGGCTATACCCGCCTGATGGTTGGGTCGTTTGGTCTCGGCGCTGGATGGGAAGCAATGCGTCGCGCCATTTGCTATGCGCAAACACGCATTCAGGGTGGAAAGCCGCTCAGCCAGCAGCAGGGGCTGACCCATAAACTGATCGTGCCCAATGTCGCCCGCCTCGAAGCGGCGCGCCACTATATCGAGTGGGTTGCCGAGACGATCGATGGCGGCAATGATCAGCAGCAGACCGAAGGCGCCGTGGCGAAGTATATGGCGACTGAAGCCGGCAATAAGGCCGCCGAAGATGCCATTCAGGTCCACGGCGGCTATGGTTACACCAAAGAGTACATGGTCGAGAAGATCAAGCGCGATGTGCGCATCACCTGCATTTATGAGGGCACATCCGAGATTATGGAGTGGACAATCGCCCGCGACCGCTGGCAGTTCCACCTGAAAACGAAGGGGGCGTACTACCACGATTGGGCGGCGCGCGTCGAACAGGTGCATCAGCGCGAACCGAACAATGGCGCGAATGTCGCAGCGCTGGCGATGCACGCGCTGGCGAATATCCTGGAACGCGCGCGCATCGACCGCCTGACGCGCAATCAGCATATTCTGTTCCGCCTCGGCGAACTGATCGCATGGGCGGAAACGGCCGCGATCTTTAGCGAGCGGGTGAGCAGCAAACCAACTGTCGCCGCCGGTCTCGATCTTCCGACCGAACAGGCGCTGGCGCGGATTTTCGCGCGCATGGCCGCCTACAAGGTCGCAACCGATGGACTCGCCTGGCTGATTGGCGCCGGTCAGACCGACCCGAATCTGGCGAATACGCTCAACCTGCCCGCCATCTTTGCTGCACAGGCGGGGCAGATCGCAGATATGGACTTTGTCGCGGCGAAACTGGTCGAGGCATTCCCGGCAGCCTGAAAGGGGGACAGCGATGAGTGACTCTGCAGAACGGGCGATTGCGATTGTCGGGGTGGGCGCGATCCTTCCCGATGCCCCCAACGCGCCCGCCTTCTGGACCAATATTCTGAACAAACGCTATAGCATTACTGAGACGCCGCCCGAGCGCTGGAGCATCGCGGATTACTATGATCCAGATCCTTCCGCGCCGGATAAGACCTACTCGAAGATCGGCGGATGGGTGCGCGGGTTTAGCTTCGACTGGAAACGCTTCAAGATCCCGCCGCGCGTTGCCGCTGCTATGGATCAGGGGCAGCAGTGGGCGGTCACGATTGCCGCCGAAACGCTCGCTGACTATGGATACCCTGAGCGTCCTCTCGATACTGATCGCACGGGCGTCATCCTGGGAACGGCGATGGGTGGCGAGTTGCACTACATCACCCATCAGCGCGTCGTGTTTCCTGAGTATGTCCACCTGCTCGAGCGCACCGACGCCTGGCGACGGTTGCCCCGGGAGGTGCAGGAGGCGCTGATCGCGCAGTGGCACGCCGAACTCGACCACGCCCTCCCGCCGGTGACTGAAGATACGATGCCCGGCGAGTTGCCGAATATCGTGTCGGGGCGCGTGGCGAATGTGCTCAACCTGCGCGGTCCAAACTTCATTACCGACGCTGCCTGCGCCTCGACGCTTGCCGCCATTGATGCAGCGTGCGAGCAACTGATCCAGCATCAGTGCGATGCTGTGGTCAGCGGCGGCGTGGACCGCAATATGGGCGCCAGTACGTTCGTGAAGTTCTGTAAGATCGGCGCGCTCTCCGCCACCGGGACGCGACCGTTCGGCGATGGCGCCGATGGCTTCGTGATGGGTGAGGGGGCCGCCGCTTTCCTGCTCAAGCGCCTCGCTGACGCGGAACGCGACGGCGACCGCATCTATGCGGTTATCCGCGGCGTCGGCGGTTCGTCGGACGGCAAGGGCAAAGGCATTACCGCGCCCAACCCGATCGGGCAGATCCTCGCTGTCGAGCGCGCCTGGCAGGATGCAGGGCTTGACCCTGCGACCGCAACGCTCGTCGAGGCGCACGGCACCAGCACGCGCGTCGGCGATGTCGTCGAGGTCGAAAGCCTGTCGTCCTGCTTCGGCAAAGCCGAGCGCGGCAGTATCGGGCTTGGCTCGGTCAAGAGCAATATCGGACACCTGAAGGCGGGCGCGGGTGCGGCTGGCTTGCTGAAGGCGGTGATGGCGATCCACCACAAGATTCTGCCGCCAACCCTGAACTGTGAAAAGCCCAACCCGAATATCAACTTTGGCGCCACGCCGTTCTACCTGCTCACCGAGGCGCGCGAGTGGGAGCGCCGCGGCAATACGCCGCGCCGCGCCGGCGTCAGCGCCTATGGCTTCGGCGGAACCAATTTCCATATCGTTCTGGAAGAATATATTCCCGGCATGATCCGCACCGAGCCGAAGGTGTACGCCGGCGCCGCCGTGCCACAGGCGAGCGCATCCGGCAGCGCAACCGTCGCTATGAGCGCAGCGGCGTCTACGGTTTCGGCCAGCACGCCGCCGCCCGCCGGGCCGCGTCTGCGTTCCGACAAACAGCCGCTGCGCGGCATTCTGGCAATCGGTGCATCGACGCCAAAGGAACTCAAAGATAAGATCGATGCGTTCTTCCAGAAGGTCGAGAGTGGTTGGACGCCGCCAATCGAGCCGCCCGATCCGAAGGAACTGGCGCAGCCAGAGCGTGTGGTTATCGATTTCGGCAACCACGACGAATTGCTCGATCGCTTGAAGAAAGCGCAAAAGGCGGCAGGCTTCGACAACCCCGCCGCCTGGAAGGCGTTGCAGGCGCAGGGGGTCTTCCGCGGCAGCGGTCCGAAGCCGGGCAAGATCGCCTTCCTCTTCCCCGGTCAGGGCAGCCAGTATGTCAATATGGGACGAGAACTGCTCAGTGAACCGGCGTTCGCCGAGGTGATCAAAGAGAGCGATGCGGTGATGACGCCAATCCTGGGCAGGCCGCTCACCAGCTATATCTACATCGATGCGAACGACCCCGCTGCGCTCAAGAAGGCGGAACACGACCTGATGCAGACGGCGATCACGCAACCGGCGATGTTGACGCTCGATGCAGCGCTCTGCCGCCTGCTCAAAGAATATGGCTGCGAGCCGGATATGGTGATGGGGCACTCGCTCGGCGAGTATGCCGCGCTGAACGCCGCCGGCATCATGCCGTTCGCCGAGGCGCTCGAAGCCTCAGCCGCGCGCGGCGCTGAGATGAGCAAGGTCAAAGTCGATGACAATGGCTGGATGGCGGCGGTGATGGCCCCTCTCGATGTGGTGTTGAGCACCCTCAACGAGATCGATGGGTATGTCATCCCAGCCAATATCAACTCGTACAATCAGGTGGTGATTGGCGGCGCCAGCAAGGCGGTCGAAAAGGCGATCGAGGTCTTCACCCAGAAGGGGTATCAGGCGCAGCGCATCCCGGTCAGCCACGCCTTCCATACCCGCATCGTCGCACCGGCATCCGGTCCGCTGCGCAAACAGCTCGACCGCTTCCACATCGCGCCGCCGCGCATTACGATGGTTGCGAATGTGACCGGTGAACTCTACCCGACGACGGTCGAGGAGATCAAGGATATTCTCGAAAAGCAGATTGCATCGCCGGTGCAGTGGGTCAAAGGGGTCGAAACCCTCTACCGCGAAGGGGCGCGCTGCTTCGTCGAAGTCGGTCCGAAGAAGGCGCTCAAGGGGTTCGTGGACGATGTCATCGGCAACAAGCCCGATGTCGTGTCGCTCTTTACGAACCATCCGAAGACCGGTACGATCCAGAGTTTCAACCAGGCGCTCTGTGGCCTGTACGCTGCGGGGTATGGTCTTGCCGAGGAAACGGCAGCCGTTCAGACCAGTACAACGACTGCTGCAACGGCGGTCGCGCCTGCGCCTGTTGCTGCCAGCGCCCCGGCGCCGCACCCGGTTCCCGCGAGCGTCCCGGCGCCTGCACCCGCCGCTGCCAGCCTTCCTGCTGTTCCGCAGGCTGCCGCTGGCGCTTCTGTAAGCCAGACTGTCGAAGAGGCGACTATGGTCAACGGTATTCCGCTCGATGCGCTTGGGAAACTGCTCACCCAGGCGCTGCAAGGGGCGCAAACGACGCAGCGCCTGGCATCCGGCGCGCCGGTGTACGACCGCAACCTGCCGCCAACCGGCTCGGTCGTCATCTCCGGCACCGGTCTCGGTCTGCCCGGCGCCGAAAAGCCAGTGATGGACGAACAGAATGCGCTGCGCATCCTGCACGGCGAACAGTTTATCGATCTTATCCCGGAGCGCTTCCGCCGCCAGATGCTGGCGCACAACATCACGCGCGTCGTGAAGAGCGAAGATGGCAGCGGCAGTTTCGAGACCCTCACCGATCCCGATGAGGTCATCCGTCTTGCCGGGCGCCCCGGACCATTCAATCTGTCTGAGGAGTATGGCGTGCCCGCCAAACTGGTCGAGGCGCTTGACTCGACGACGCAGATGGCGATGGCTGCGGGCCTTGATGCTCTGCGCGAGGCGGGCATTCCGCTGGTGCAGACCTACCGCCGCACGACGACCGGCAAGGACCTGCCGGATCGCTGGATGCTGCCCGAAGCGCTGCGCGACGAAACCGGCGTAATCTTCGCGTCGGCGTTCCCGGGGCTGGATCGCATCGCCGAGGAGTTCGAGCGCTACTACACCTACGAGCACCGCCGCGAACAACTGGAAGCGCTCGAGGCGCTGCGCCAGGTGACGACCGACCCCGCAACCCTGGCGGAGATCGTCCGGCGCATCGGCGAACTGCGCGATCAGATGGAGCGCGACCCCTACGTCTTCGACCGGCGCTTCCTCTTCCGCATCCTGGCGATGGGGCATAGCCAGTTTGCCGAGTACATCGGCGCGCGCGGTCCCAACACTCACGTCAACGCAGCGTGCGCAGCCACCACTCAGGCAATCGCCATTGCGGAAGACTGGATCCGCACCGGTCGCTGCCGCCGCGTCCTGGTGATTGCCGCCGACAATGTCACCAGCGACCATTTGCTGGGGTGGATCGGCGCAGGCTTCCTGGCGACCGGCGCCGCCGCAACCGATGACCGTGTCGAAGAAGCGGCGCTGCCCTTCGACCGCCGCCGCCACGGGATGATTCTCGGTATGGGCGCATGTGCGCTGGTTGTCGAGAGCGAAGATGCCGTACGCGAACGCGGCATGCGCGGCATTGTCGAGGTGCTTAGCAGCGAAACGGCAAACAGCGCCTTCCACGGCACGCGCCTCGATGTCGAGCATATTTCGGGTGTGATGAACAGCCTGATGACCGCCGCCGAACGGCGCTTCGGCATCGACCGCCGGACTATCGCGCCGCACCTGGTTTTCGTGTCACACGAGACATTCACCCCAGCACGCGGCGGCAGCGCCTCGGCGGAGGTCGTCGCCCTGCGCAAGACCTTCGGCGAAGCCGCCAGTCAGGTGATCGTCGCCAATACCAAGGGTTTCACCGGGCACCCGATGGGGGTTGGCGTCGAGGACGTGATCGCGGTCAAGATCCTCGAACACGGCATTGTGCCGCCCGTTCCGAACTACAAGGAGGTCGATCCCGATCTTGGTACGCTCAACCTGAGCCGCGGCGGGCGCTACCTGGTGCAGTATGCGCTGCACCTGGCGGCTGGCTTCGGTTCGCAGATTTCGATGACCCTGCTGCGTCGCGTTCCCGGCAGTATCGATCGCGTCGACAACCGCGCCCGCTACGATTACTGGCTCGACCAGGTGAGCGGGCACGACCACGCCGAAACCGAGGTGGTGAAGCGGGTGCTGCGCGTCAAAGCGCAGGGCGCGCCAACCCGCCGTCCCGCGCCGAGTGCGTGGGTCCCCGGCACCGGTCCAACAATGCGCGCCGCTGCACCAGGCGATGGCGTTGCGTTCGCACCAACCGCGATCCAGTACGCGCCCGCGCCGCAACCTGTACCGGTGACGCCACCGCCTGCGCCTGTTGCGCCACCGCCGCCTGCGCCTGCACCGGTTGCGCCAGCGCCAACCAACGGCAAACCGGTTGCTGCACCGCCCGCGCCTGCACCAGTCGCTGCAACACCCGCGCCCGCGCCTGCACCGGTTGCGCCGCCGCCTGCACCGGTTGCAGCGGCGCCCGCGCCTGCACCAGTTGCGCCAGCCGCACCGGCGCCCGCAACCGATGGCGTCACCGAGAAAGTGTTGCAGATCGTCGCCGAGAAGACCGGCTACCCGCCGGAGATGCTCGACCTCGACCTCGACCTGGAAGCCGACCTGGGGGTCGATACGGTCAAACAGGCGGAGACGTTCGTGGCAGTGCGCGAGGCGTTCGATATCCCGCGGGTCGAAAATCTGCGCCTGCGCGACTTCCCGACCCTGCGCGACGTGGTTGGCTTCGTCTACACGCAGAAGCCGGAGCTCAAGCCATCCGCCGCGCCAGCCGCACCTGCACCGGCAGCCGCCGCACTGCCTGCACCGGCGGTTGCGCCAGCCGCGCCCGCACCGGCGGTCGCTGCACCGCCTGCGCCTGCCGTTGACACGGTCGCCGCAAAAGTGCTTGGGGTCGTCGCCGAGAAGACCGGCTACCCGCCCGAGATGCTCGACCTCGACCTCGACCTGGAAGCCGATCTGGGGGTCGATACCGTCAAGCAGGCGGAGACGTTCGCCGCCATCCGCGAGGCGTTCGGCATCGAGCGGATCGAGAACCTGAAACTGCGCGACTATCCGACCCTGCGCCACGTCATCGACTTCGTCTATGACCACCGGCCCGATCTCAAGCCGTCGGCGGCGCCTGCACCGGTGGCGGCGCCGGTACTCGCAGCAGCGCCTGCGGCGGCGCCTGCCCCTGCCGCGCCTGAAACGGCAGCGGATCCAGTGTCGGCAAAAGTGCTCGGGGTTGTCGCCGAGAAAACCGGCTACCCGCCGGAGATGCTCGACCTCGACCTCGACCTGGAAGCCGATCTGGGGGTCGATACCGTCAAGCAGGCGGAGACGTTCGCCGCCATCCGCGAGGCGTTCGGCATTGAGCGCATCGAGAACTTGAAACTGCGCGACTATCCGACCCTGCGCCACGTGATCAACTTTGTCTACGAACATCGGCCCGACCTTAAGGCGCCGGCAGCGCCCACACCGGCGCTCGCGCCAGCGGTTGCAGCGCCAGCGGTCGCCGCGCCAGCGCCGGCAATGGCGGTCGCCGCGCCTGTGGCAGCCGCCGCACCAGCCGCGCCTGCGTCAGAAGTGGCGCTGGGCGCCGACCCGGTGACCGAGCGGGTGCTGGGGGTCGTCGCCGAGAAGACTGGCTACCCGCCGGAGATGCTTGAACTCGACCTCGACCTGGAGGCCGACCTGGGCGTGGACACAGTCAAGCAGGCGGAGACGTTCGCCGCCATCCGTGAGGCATTCGGCATCGAACGGATCGAGAACCTGAAACTGCGCGACTATCCGACCCTGCGCCACGTGATCAACTTTGTCTACGACCACCGGCCCGACCTCAAGCCGTCGGCAGCGCCTGCGGCGGCGCCTGCACCCGCACCGTCAGCAGCGCCTGCGACGCCCGCACCGGCGCCTGCGGCAGACGTGGTGACCGAGCGCGTGCTCGCGGTGGTGGCTGAGAAGACCGGCTACCCGCCGGAGATGCTCGAACTCGACCTCGATCTGGAGGCCGATCTGGGCGTGGACACGGTCAAGCAGGCGGAGACGTTCGCCGCGATCCGTGAGGCGTTCGGCATCGAGCGCGTCGAGGACCTGAAACTGCGCGACTATCCGACCCTGCGCCACGTGATCAACTTCGTCTATGATCGCCGGCCTGATCTCAAACCCGGTGAAGGAGCGGCAGCGACACCGGCGACCGGGATTGTCGCGGCTGCAACGCCGACGACGACCGCGCCTGCACCCGCAGCGCAACCGTCGGTCACACTCGCGCCGGTCGAGGATGCCGACAAGGTTCCGCGGCGCGTCGTCGTTCCGGCGTTGCGCCCGGCGATCGACCTGTGCAAGCCGACCGGCGTTACGCTCGATGGCAACACCCGTGTGGTGGTGATGATGGACCGCGGCGGCGTGGGCAAGGCGCTGCTCAACCGCCTGGAGAAGCGTGGCGTCGGCACGCTGGTCATCGAGGAGCCGCCATCCGCCGAAGAACTGGAGCAGCGGCTCAAAGGGTGGCTGGCGGAAGGACCGATCCACGGCGTCTACTGGCTGCCAGCGCTCGATGTCGAACCGGCGATCGAGGATATGGACCTGGCGACCTGGCGCGAATTGAACCGGGTGCGGGTCAAGAACCTCTACCTGACGTTGCGCACGCTGTACGACACACTCGTCGGACCGGGCACGTTCCTGGTTTCGGCGACACGGCTCGGCGGGTTGCACGGCTACGGACCGGAAGGCGCATCCGCGCCGCTTGGCGGCGCCGTCGTCGGTTGTACCAAGTCGTACAAGCGCGAGCGGCAGGATATCCTGGTCAAGGCGGTTGACTTCGAGCCAGGGCGCAGGACGGCCGAACCGGCAGACCTGCTGATCGCCGAGACCCTCTTCGACCCCGGCGTCGTCGAGGTCGGGTATCGCGGCAACCTGCGCTCCACCGTCACCTTCGAGGAGCGTCCGGCTGCCGACGGCACGCCCGGTATGACCCTTGGAAAGGACACGGTGTTTGTCGTCACCGGCGCAGCAGGCGGTATCACGTCCGCCATCACCGCCGACCTGGCGGCGGCGTCGGGCGGTGTCTTCTACCTGCTCGACCTGACGCCGAAGCCGAACCCGGACGACCCGAACATTGCGCTGTTCCGCCAGGACAAAGAGGCGCTCAAGCGCAAATTGATCGACGACTTCCGCGCAGCGGGCGAGCGCCCGACGCCGGTGATGATCGACCGCAAGATTCTGGCGATCGAACGTGAAGAGGCGGCGTTGCGCGCCATCGAAGCGGTTCAGGCTGCTGGCGGCACGGCGCACTACTTCAGCGTCAACCTGCTCGACGGTCCCGGCGTGGTGGCGGTCATCGCCGATGTGCGCGAGCGCTATGGGCGGATCGACGTGCTGCTGCACGCCGGCGGCATCGAGATCTCCAAGGCGCTGCCCGATAAGGAGCCGAAGGAGTTCGACCTGGTGTTCGACATCAAGGCGGACGGCTACTTCAGCATCCTGAACGCCGCGAAGGGCATGCCGATCGGCGCAACGGTGGTCTTCAGTTCAGTCGCCGGTCGCTTCGGCAACAGTGGCCAGTCGGACTACTCATCCGCCAACGACCTGCTCTGCAAAGTGACGAGCAGCATGCGCACCTGGCGGCCGGAGACACGCGGCATTGCCATCGACTGGACAGCCTGGGGCGGCATCGGGATGGCGACGCGCGGTTCTATTCCGAAGATTATGGAGATGGCAGGCATCGACATGCTGCCGCCAGAAGCGGGTATCCCGACTATTCGCCGTGAACTGACGAAGAGCGCTTTCCGCGGCGAGATCGTCGTCGGGCAGCGGCTTGGCATCCTGGCAGCGGAGTTTGATGAAACCGGCGGTCTCGACCCGTCGAAGGTCGATACCGGCGGGCGCCTGATGATCGGGAGCGTCAAAGCCTTCAAGTCGTACGGCGGCATTGAGGTGGAGACGACCCTGGATCCGAAGGAGCAGCCGTTCCTCTACGACCATCAGATCGACGGGGTGCCGGTGCTGCCCGGCGTGATGGGAACCGAGGCGTTCGCCGAGCTGGCAACGCTCCTCGCGCCTGGCTTCCGCGTCGCGTCGATCAGCGAGCAGTTCAGCAGCCCGTTCAAGTTCCATCGCAACCAGCCGCGCACACTCTACCTGAGCGCGACGATCCACCCGGCGGGCAACGGGACGCTCGTGGCGAAAACAACGCTGCGCGGCATGGTGCAACCGCGACCCGAACTGCCGCCGCGCTTCGATACCCATTTCGTCGGAGAGGTCTATCTCACGGCGGCGCCGGTCGAAGAGCGGAAGATCGACTTCGTGCCGCCATCAGCCGAGGCGCTCGACATCGACCAGGAGCGCATCTACCGGGTCTACTTCCACGGACCGGCGTACCAGGTGATGGAGCGCATCGGCGTTATGGGCGACCGGGCAGTGGCGCTGATGGGGGACGGTCTCCCGCCAAACAGCGCACCGGACGCGCCGATGCTGATCGCGCCGCGGCTGATCGAACTCTGCTTCCAGGCGGCAGGAATGTGGGAGATGGTCACCCAAAGGGCAATGGCATTGCCTGCCGCCATCGGAAGCGTCACCATCCACCGGCAGCCGGAGCGCGCAGAAGGGCGCCGCCTCTACGCGCTCGTCACTGCCATCGACGACGGAGCGTCGTATGACGTGCAGGTGGTCGATACCGACGGCAACGTCTATGTCGATCTGCGCGGTTACCGCACCTCGCGGTTGCCGGGCGAAGTCACCGTGTAATCTTATCCTGTGCGAGGCGTCGGGCGTTTTCTCCGCCTTGCCTGACGCCTCGCCGTTCGGATTGTCGTTCTATGATGTACTGGCTGACTCAGACGCTCGCCGATCACCCTGCACTTGCCTGCGCTGAACCCCCTGAAGGGTTGTTGAGCAGCGCCGAGGAAGCGCGTTTTCGGACACTGACCCGTGAAAAGCGCCGCCGCGACTGGCTGCTCGGACGCTGGACGGCAAAGCATCTGGCGGCATTCTACCTCGAACAGGTTATCGGACGACGTCCCGCACTGAGCGACATCGCCATCCTTGCTGACCCGGATGGCGCGCCGCGCCTCCAGAGTCAGAATGGCTACGCATCCCTTGTGGATCGATTGACTATCTCGATCAGCCACAGCCGCGACCATGCCTTCTGCGCGTTGATCGCTGCGCCGGGATATGCGCCAGGCGTCGATATCGAACATGTCGAACCGCGCACTCCCGGATTTGTGACCGATTTCTTTACCGATGCGGAAATCGCACGGTTGCATCACGCGCCGCCATCGGCGCAACCGTTGTTGACGACTGTCATCTGGAGCGCAAAGGAAGCTGCGCTCAAGGCGCTACGCCGCGGACTGACGGTCGATACGCGCCAGATTGTCTGCCTGCCGGGCGAACCGACTGCCGACGGATGGGCGCCGCTGATTGTCCGATGCCACCCCGACCTGAATGCAGCCGTTCATCATGGATGGTGGCGGCAAATGGGCGAATTTGTCCTGACCCTCGCAGTTGGACCCTCGATCAATGCAGCGGGTTCCATGGTAGAAGCACGACGGATTGGAGATGGAGTTTCCCCATGACGAGTATGCAGGAGTATATCGAGAAACTACGCCAGCGCAAAGCAATCGCGCGAGGCACAGCGCAAGACGCCGACGCGCAACACAAGAAAGGGCGTCTGACGGCGCGTGAGCGCGTCGATCTGCTCTTCGACCCGGGTACGTTCGAAGAGATCGACACCCTGGTGTTGCCGCGCTATGAGGTGTACCCCGGCGGCAAGCGCTCCCGGTACGGCGATGGCGTTGTGACCGGTTTCGGCTTGATCAACGGGCGCCGCGCTTTCGTTGCAGCACAGGACGCTTCAGTGATGGGCGGTTCACTCGGCGAAATGCACGCCAACAAAATCGTCAAGGCGATGCACATGGCGCTGAAGTATGGCTGTCCCTTCATCGCCATCAACGACTCCGGCGGCGCACGCATTCAGGAAGGGGTCGATAGCCTGGGCGGATATGCGCGCATCTTCGATGCGAACTGTGAAGCTTCAGGGGTCATCCCGCAACTCTCGCTCATTATGGGACCATGCGCCGGTGGCGCGGTCTATTCCCCGGCGCTGACCGACTTCATCTTCATGACCGAGAACGCCTACATGTTCATCACCGGTCCCGAAGTCGTGCGCGCCGTCATGCAGGAAGAGGTCACCCAGGATCAACTTGGCGGCGGACGCATCCACGCTGAAGAGAGCGGCGTCAGCCACTTCCTGGCGCGCGACGACCAGGAGTGCCTGGCAATGGCGCGCGAACTGCTCAGTTACCTGCCGCTCAACAACCAGGACGACCCGCCCTATGTCCGTCCAGTGGACGATCCTGAACGGCGCTGCCCCGAGCTCGAAGAGATCGTGCCCGTCGACCCGACCAAACCCTACGACGTGCGCCAGGTGATCAGCAACATTCTCGACGATGGGCGGTTCTTCGAGGTGCACGCACTCTGGGCGCAGAACATGGTTGTCGGGTTCGGCAGGCTCAATGGCTACGTCGTCGGCATTGTCGCCAACCAGCCGATGGTGCTGGCGGGCTGCATCGACATCAAGGCGTCGATCAAGGCGGCGCATTTCATTCGCATCTGCGACACGTACAATGTGCCGATCATCACGTTGCAGGACGTTCCTGGCTTTCTGCCCGGCACAAACCAGGAATACGGCGGCATCATCCGCAACGGTGCGCGCATGATCTACGCCTATTCCGAAGCGGTTGTACCCAAACTGATGATCATTCTGCGCAAGAGTTACGGCGGCGCCTACTGCGTGATGAGCAGCAAGGGATTGCGCGGCGACCTGTTGTACGCCTGGCCCAACGCCGAACTTGCCGTGATGGGCGCGGCTGGCGCAGTGAACATCCTCTACCGCAATGAGGTCAAGAGCGCGCCTGACCCGGAAGCAAAGCGGCGCGAACTGGTCGAAGAATATCAGGAACGCTTCAATAACCCGTATGTTGCCGCAGCCCGCGGGTTGATCGACGACGTGATCGAGCCGCGCGACTCGCGTCGGGTGTTGATCAAGGCGCTGGAAGTCACCCTGTCGAAGCGCGAACGCCACGTGCCGCGCAAGCATGGCATCTCGCCATCCTGAGAGGAGTCCCATGTTTCGCACAATTCTTGTAGCCAACCGGGGTGAGATTGCGGTTCGCATCATCCGCACCTGCCGCGACATGGGCATCCGAACGGTGGCGCTCTACGACGACTCTGACCTCAGTTCGCTCCATGTGCGTCTGGCAGATGAGAGCGTGCGACTGAGTTCAGGCGCGCTCTACCACGATGCAGCGGCGCTTGTTCAGATTGCGCGCGATTGCGGCGCCGATGCGATCCATCCCGGCTACGGCTTCCTTGCCGAGCACGCTGAGTTTGCACGTGCATGCGAGGAGGTCGGCATCGTCTTTATTGGTCCGTCGAGTACGGCGCTGGAAAAGGTTTGCGACAAAATCGCAACCCTCGAAGCTGTGCGCGCTGTCGGCATCGCCGTCCCGCGCCACTCGTCACGCGCCTATCATGCATCGGAATGGGATGCGTTGCGTGATGCAGCGGAGCGACACGGTTACCCGCTGATGCTCAAGTCGTACAGCGGCGGGCGCAGCCAGGGCATGCATCTGGTGCGCGAACCGACGCAATTGGAGAGTATAGCGCAGCATGCGCACTCGGCGGCGCTGACTGCGTTTGGCGATGATCGTCTCTATCTGGAAGAAGCCTTCCTTCCTGCGCGCTACCTGGAAGTGCAGATCGTCGGCGACCGACACGGCAATCTCGTCCACCTGGGAGAGCGTGATGGGACGGTCCAGCATAATCACCGCAAGATGGTCGAAGAGTCGCCGGCGCCCTACCTGACCGATGCGCAACGGAAAGAACTCTGGCGGCAGGCGCTGGCGATCGGGCGCCTGCTGGGATGCGCCGGCGCCTGCACCGTCGAATTCGTGCTCGACGCTCAGGGGCGCTTCTTTTTCACCGAAGTCAAGGCGCGCATTCAGGTCGAGCATCCGATCACCGAAATGTGCACCGGCATTGATCTGGTGCGCACCCAGATACAGGTTGCCGCCGGTGAGCCGCTCGGTTTTTCACAGGACGACGTCACGCTGCGCGGATGCGCTATTCAGGTGCGCGTGAATGCCGAGGACCCCTGGAACCATTATCTGCCAAGCCCGGGGCGCCTGCGCCGTTTCCGTTTTCCGGGCGGACCAGGGCTGCGCGTCGATACTTATGCCTATAGCGGCTGCGACGTTCCGGTGCGCTACGACCCGCTGCTGGCGAAGGTCATCGCCTGGGACGACACGCGCGCCGGCGCGCTGGGTCGTTTGCGCCGCGCCGTCGCCGATTTTGCGATCAGCGGCGTACAGACGAACCTGTCACTGATCCAGCGCATTCTGAACGATCCCGAATTCGCTGCCGGCACGTATGACTCGGAGTTCGCCCGACGACCACTGCTAGGCGTAGAGGTTCCTCCCGAACACCTCCGCAATCTGGCGATTGCAGCGGCGCTGGCATATATCCGGCGCGGCATCGACTCGAGCGGCGTCCTGCCGGACCGCGCCGGTTCCGGATGGCACCGCGACTCGCGCAAACTGCCACAGTAGAGGGAAGAGCGATGAGCAAACTGAGCATTACCATCGATGGACGCACCTTTGTGGTCGAAGCTCCGCCGCTGCGCCGGATGACCAGCGCGATCACAGTACGGGTCGACGGGCAAACGGTCAATGTGCTGGCGCCGGACATGGGCAGCCCCGAACTCCTTGACTGGCTCATCGTCGACGGGCGACCGTATGAACTGGTGGTCGATCCAAACCTGCGCTGGATGCGCTCGCGCTTCGGTCTGCACCAGATCGAGGTGCGCGACCTGGAAGCCACGGTTGCACGACCGGCGAGCGGCGACGGCCGGATCAAGGCGCCAATTCCGGGGCTGATCACGCGCGTGCTCGTCAGCCCCGGCGAAGCGGTCGAACTCGGGCAGCCGCTGCTGGTGCTGGAAGCAATGAAGATGGAGAACGAAATCCGTGCACCGCGCTCCGGTCGCGTCGCGCAGATCCACGTCGCACCCGGACAGAGCGTCACCCTTGGCGTTGTGGTGGCGGAGGTGGAGTAAGGGGAGAGGCGAGAGGCAAGGGGCGAAGGGGTTGCGGGTTGAAGGTGGCAAGGTTGCACGGTGCACATTGCACATTGCACGCACAAACGTAGGGGCGACCCGGCGGATCGCCCTCATTCCCGCGTCGAAATCGCTGGCAGGGGCGTCCCCTCTGGATGCCCGACTGCGGGATCGTCATCGGCGGGGCGCCCCTGGTGGGCGCCCGATAGTAGGGGCGTGCCGCCGATACGCCTACCAGGGGGGCGTGCCGCTTCATTCTCACAGACCGGAATTATCACAAATGTGCTGATGTCTGGATGTGGAGACTCCTATGTCAGCACAACCCTACCATCCTATACTAACTTGCGGTCAGTCAGACAAAATGTTCGAGCGCCGGTTCGCAAGGCATCACAATCCACACTGCGCGTTAGCGTTCGTGGACACGCAGGACTGCGCCTCGGCGTCAGCAGCCCCAACGAGGCTCGCACGTGCGGTGCGCGCCGTCGAACCGCAGGCGGTGAGCATAGTCGAACTGCGTCCTCAGCGAGGGCTTTTGCCCGCAGCGCTCCGGCGGTATTGTACGAATGATCGCACGTTACTATTATGACCCCCGAAGAATACCTTGCCTTCGAGGAACAAAGCAGCAACAGGCATGAGTACTATGGGGGCCGGATTATGGCGCTGACTGGAGGCAATCAGGCGCATTCGATCATTTGCAGCAACCTCAACGCGCTGCTCCACACCCAGTTGCGCAAACGACCATGCGTGATCTATACCAGCGATATGAACATCCGGGCGGATCAACCGCGAAAATATATGTACCCCGATGTTGCAGTAGTTTGTGGCGAGTCGCAGTTTGAAGACGCAACTCGACGAGTCTTGCTCAATCCTGCGGTCATTATCGAAGTGCTATCAGAGAGCGCGGAGCAATATGATCGAGGCAAAAAGTTCCAATACTATCGGAGTATCGAAACCGTCCAGGAGTACATCCTGGCGGCTTCGGATGCACAACATATCGATCACTATCGGCGACAATCCGAAAATCTCCGGGTGTTGACTTCGATGGATGGCAACGATGGCGTACTGGAGTTGCCGACGATTGAGTGCCGGTTGCATCTTGCAGAGGTCTACGAAAAAGTCCCGTTTGACATCGAAGACAATACCGCCTGAGATTGACTACTCCAGATACCCCTGCAACCGTGCGCCGACGCCGGGACGACGCAGCAGACGCAGCGCGTCGGCTTCGATCTGCCGGGTGCGCTCGCGAGTGATGCCAAATGTCGAACCGATCTCCTCGAGCGTCCGGCGGCGGCCATCGGTCAGACCATACCGCAACTGCAACACTGCCCGTTCGCGGTCAGGCAGTTCCATCAACGCCTGTTCCAGGTCATGCTGCAGCATGCGCTGCGTGGCAATCTCCATCGGAGCGTCGGCGCCGTCGTCTGCCAGGAGTTCGCTGATCTGACCCTCACCGTCATTCGTAATCGGCTGTTCCAGCGAAATCGGTTGGGCAGACGCTTGCAGCAGCGCCTTCACCTTGCGCTCCGGCATGCCAACCGCTTCGGCAATCTCCGCAATCGTCGGCTCGCGCTCCAGCGATTGCTCGAGACGCCGCGCAACGCGCCGCACCTGAGCAATGATGTCGCTCAGGTGTACCGGCAGCCGGATCAGACGGCTCTGTTCGGCGATGGCGCGTGTGATCGCCTGGCGAATCCACCACGTCGCATAGGTCGAGAAACGGTTGCCTTTGCTGGCATCGAACTTCTCGACAGCGCGCATCAGACCGATATTCCCCTCTTGAACCAGGTCCATAAACGAGAGCGGTCCGCCAATATACTTCTTGGCAATGCTGACGACCAGGCGCAGGTTCGCCTGGATCAGGCAGCGGCGCGCCTCCTCTGCTTGCAAGACGCGCCGTTCGAGCAGCAGACGCTCGCCAACCGAATCGAAACGCTGCGTCTTCAACCGCTCCTGCGCCTCACGACCGACGGTGATATCGTTTGCCAGCGCAACCTCTTCTGCCGCGCTCAACAGACTGACCTGCCCGATTTCACGCAGGTACATCTGTGTTGAATTATCGAGTGTTTCGCCGGACGATGCTCGCTTTACACCAACATCGACGATGTCGGTCTGCCAGAAGATGTCACTTTCAGGATCGGCATCCTGATCCAGCGCCTGGGTGCGGAGGCGAGAGGTTCGGTCCTGATTCATCGGGGTGCTCCGGAACTGCACATTATCTCTTCCATGTGCATTATGTTACGAATCGATGCGCCAAACAGATCTCAGATCAACAAAGATTTTTTACAGCAAAGCAACGTTTGGCGACACGCCCGCCTGCCGCCTGTCAATCAATGCGGATTGTCCCAGCGCCGCCGCCAGCGACTGCCCGCGTCCCCAGGCATAGGTCGGCACACGCAGTTCCGCTAGGCGCATACGCACCAGTTCGTTGCTGCGCCCACCGCCGAACGATTGCGCATCGATCAGCACCGCAACGATGCGCACACCCCGATAGAGCAAATGCTGTACCCCTGTGACCCACCGCTCGTCTGGCGATGGAGTAATGACCACCAGCGTGCAGTTACGCCCGAAACGCGCGCTTTCGGCGCTCAGCGCCTCTGCCAGCGACGCGGATCCATACGCGCGCAGTTCTGCCAGCGCCTCCAGGATTTTGTACAGTTGCCGCGCTTCGCGCTCGGGCGGAATGACTTCGCGGCGCTGCCCCCAGGCGATCAACCCCACAGCGCGGTTGTGATCGAGCGCATGACGCGCAATCGATGCCGCAGCATGCACCGCATATTCTTCAGTCGACTCGGCAGTCCGCCGGCTCCGTCTGCTCGATGTTCCTTCCGCAGGCCACCAAGCCTGCTGCACATACTCGTGCATGTCGAGCACGACATACACCTCGGCGGTCGGATCGAGTTCGAACTCTTTTACAATCAACCTGCCGAGACGCGCTGTGCTCCGCCAGTGAATGCGGTTGAAACTGTCACCTGGTTGATAGTCGCGAATGGCGGCGACATTCGGGGTGACGTGATGCGCCCGTCGTCTGAGGTCCTGACCACCGGGCAGTTCTGCGCCAGGCAGCACGAACCCCGGCAGCGCAACAGTGCGCGGGTAGACCAGGATCTCGTTGTCACCTGCGATGTCGCGCTGAAGACGAAACAGGCCCAGCAGATCGCTGCTCGCCAGCGTCACCGGACCCAAACGAAACTTCCCGCGCATGGTGCAGGGGGTTCGGATAACCTGGCGTCGCTGTTCGTAACCCGGCAGATAGACGACGAAACCGGCGCCGTGCTCCGGCAGGTTCGAGCGGTCGATCACCTCAATCCAGAGTTTGGGCAGGAACCAGTGGTTGACCAGCGTCACACGCTCACGCACCACATCCCCGACCTGCGCGCGGTGGATGAAGACCTCGCGCCGCACGCTCAGACCACGCAGATTGAGCCACGCCCACAGGTATGCGACAATGACGATGCCAATCAGCAGATAACTCAGGTGGAAAAACAGTTCGTTCCCCGTGCCCTGCGCCGCTGTAAAGAGCAACAACGCGAGCAGAACGAGACCGAAGGGGCGCGCATAGTGCATGTCGCGGTCACTTTCCGATACAGAACCGGCTGAAGATGGCGTGCAACAGATCGTCGCCGACCGCCTCGCCGGTCACCTCGCCGATGGCATTGATTGCGGCAGTCAGATCTACTGCCAGCAGATCGGGCGATACGCCTCTGCGGAAACTGTCGAGCGCATCGCGTGCATGGCCGGCAGCACGCGCGAGTGCATCGCGGTGCCGTGCGTTCGTCACCAGACGGCCATCGGCGAGTGGCGTCTCACCGAGTAACAGCCGCACGATGGTTGCGCCAAGCGCATCCAGCCCCTGTCCGGTCAACGCTGAGACTGCCACGGTTGCATCGAAGGGTGTGCCACGCAGGTGTTCATATGCGCATTGCAGTGACGCGACACATTCCTGCACCGCATCGGCGCCGTTGATCATGTCGATCTTGTTGACCGTCAGAATCGTGCGCCTGCCTCTGGTCAACGCCACAATCGCGCGGTTATCATCGGCAGGGCGAGTCAATCCATCAACCACCAGCAGCAGCATGTCTGCCAGCGCCACTGCCCGCCGGCTTCGCTCTACGCCGAGGCGTTCGATCGGATCGGCGCTTTCAACAATCCCGGCGGTGTCTGTCAACACCACCGGTACGCCTCCCAGATTGGCGGTTTCTTCCAGCGTGTCGCGCGTTGTGCCGGGAATCGGCGTCACAATCGCTCGATCAATCCGCAACAGTGCATTCAGCAGGCTCGACTTGCCGGCATTCGGGCGACCGACCAGCGTGGCGCGCGCCCCCTGGCGGTAGACAATTCCCTGCTCTGCTGTAGCGACCAGTGCATCGAGCGCCTGAACCGCCGCCGTCAGGGGCGTCTCGACATCCTGTGGTTCGACATCATCTTCGGGAAAATCGACCAGCGCCGTGCAGTATGCGAGCGGGTCCATCAGCAGGTTGCGAATGCGGTGCAACTCGTGGGACAGCCACCCGCCCAACTGCGCTTCAGCCAGCGCCAGCGCTGCTGTGGTGCGCGCCGTAATGATGTCGAGCGTCGCTTCAGCCTGCGTCAGATCGATCCGTCCATTCAAGAAGGCGCGCATGGTGAACTCACCAGGATTGGCGGCGCGCGCCCCTGCTGCCAGCGCCTGTTGTAACACCTGCTCAGCGACCAGTGGACCGCCGTGCACCGAGATTTCGGCGGCATCTTCGGCGGTGAAACTGCGTGGACCGCGCATAAAGACGGCGAGCGCCTCGTCCACGCGGGCGCCGGTGCGATCAACTACATGCCCGTAGCGCATCCGGTAGGACTTCCAGCGACCAGGGCGCGCCGGTACAAAGATACGCTCCAGGATGGGCAATGCATCCTTGCCGCTGATGCGCACAATAGCAATTCCGCCTTCGCCGGGAGGCGTGGCAATGGCCGCGATGGTGTCGTCGTACATCATACGCGATGAATATTGTACCAGACGCAGCCGTGATTGCCCCCACGCCCTGTTACCACACACAATCAGGGCTGAACCGGCGGCGGTTCGGGTTGCGGTTCAGGGGGCGGTGATTCAGGCGTTGGCGGTTCGGGCGTCGGCTGTGGACGTGGCGTTGGCCGTGGGCGCGGCGTCGGCTGTGGGCGCGGCGTCGCCGATGGCGTCGATGTCGGTTCTGACGTGACAGTTGGTTCCGGCGTCGGGCTTGGCGTGAGGGTCATCGTTGGCGTCGGGCTTGGTGTTACCATCGGCGTGGATGTCGCTGTGGGCGAGAAGGTTGGCGTTGGTGTCGGCGTCGGTGTTGCAGTGGGCGGTGAAAACAACGCGCGCGCGCGATTGCCGAGCGCAGCCACGCCTGCCGGATCGATCACCAGGATGCCGCCAACTCCAACGACCAGCGCCAGCACGACGACGGCTGCCCATATCCACCAGGGCGTTGCAGAACGCGGCAGAAACGAGCCGCCCAGCGCGGGTAACGGTTCAACGGGTGCGCTGTAGTGCCGCTGGCGATACTCCTCGATGGCATTCGCCACATTCAGTCCGAGATATGAGGCATATGTCTTCACCATCGCCTCAGTCATTGAACCGTGCGGCAGCAAGGAGAACTTTTCCTCCTCCATCGCCTGGATGTACGACATCCGGATTTTGGTGTCGAGTTCGGCTTGCACCAGCGTAATGCGGCGCCGTTGACGTGCGGCGCGCAGGCGGGCGCCAAGCGGCAATTGCTCCAGATCGTTTGCCCGCAACTCATCGACAGCCATCGGTGTGTGATCGGCGATCAAGCTGCGTTCTTCGGTGTGGGGGATGAAAACCGGCTCCTCTTCTTCTTCTGCAGAGGAGCGCTTGCGGCGCAGGCGTTCTGTGGACGATGTCGGAGACGGTTGTCGCTCAGGAAGTTCCGACGCACTGGACCCGTGGTCCGCTGCCGCGTCGAGTATTTCGTTATCGTCACCCAGATCGATGACTCGCGAGACAACATCAGACGACTCTGAGCGCGACTCGGACGCCGGCTGCCCGGCAGCGGGCGTATCGGGCAGAGCAGCGGCATGGTTGCCAGATCGCAACCGCAGGTGTGTGCGCAGACGCGCCAGTAATTCGCCAGTGCGAAACGGCTTCGTGAGATGATCAATGGCGCCGGCGTCAAATCCGCGGACAACGTCTTCTTCGAGACCATCGCCGCTCATCACGATGGTCGGCACGCGCTTTGCCAGGCGCGGGAGAAATTCCCACCCGGCGCGACGATCAACGGCAGGCTCCAAAAGCGCCAGATCGACTATTGCCCTTGAAAGCGCCTGTTCCGCCTGACGTACACTGGTCGCCTGAACGGTCTCGAAACCGGACTCTTTCAGTTGCGTCGCCAGCCGCGCCAGCAACACCACGTCATCATCAACGATCAGAATAGTCGGAACGTTCATAAGAAATTGACATTTCTTCTAACGGCGCGTTATTATAGCATGACTTCACTGCAAAAAGATGGAACCACGAAACCACGAAGGTCACGAAGGGACACACAGGAAAGGCGCTTCATGTTTCTTCCCCTTCGTGCGCTTCGGGTCCCTGGTGGTTAAGCCTTTGTGCCGTGGACTCATAGCACGGACCGCATCGACTCCGTAAGGAAAAAACGCATGACGACTCGCGTTGTCTGTTACGGGCTTGGCCCGATTGGCATCGGCATTGCTCGCCTGGCTTGTATGCGCCCTGGCATTCAGGTGGTCGGCGCGATCGACATCGATCCGCACAAGGCAGGACATGACCTTGGCGCACTGTTGGGGCGCGACGCAATTGGTGTTTCCATCAGCGCCGATGCTGCTGCAACGTTGAGCCGGGTACGGCCTGATGTCGTGCTGCACGCCACCCAATCGTCGCTGGTCGCCGTGGCGCCGCAACTCCAGGAATGCATCGCTGCCGGAGCGGATGTCATTTCGACGTGTGAGGAACTCGCCTACCCGTGGAGCGCGCAGCCGCAACTTGCAGCAGACCTCGACGCCGCTGCGCGTGTGGCCGGCGTGACGCTGCTCGGCGCAGGGGTGAACCCCGGCTATGCAATGGATGCGCTGCCGGTTATGCTGACGGCGGTGTGCGCTGAGGTGCGCGCAGTTCGCGTCGTGCGCATTGTGGATGCTGCGCAACGGCGTGGTCCTTTACAGCGCAAGATCGGCGCCGGTTTGACGCCGGACGAGTTTGCGCAGCGTGTGCGCGAGGGCGCTGTACGTCACGTCGGGTTGCCTGAGTCGCTGCACATGATTGCTGCTGCGCTGGGATGGCAACTCGATGCCGGGGACGACACGGTTATGCCAATTCTTGCAGAGCGCGCCGTAGCGACAGATCACGTTGCAGTGGAAGCCGGGCAGGTCGCCGGCGTGCATCAGATTGCGCGCGGCTATATTGGCGAGCGCGAAGTCATCACGCTCAATCTGCGCATGTATATTGGCGCACCAGACCCGCAGGACACTGTCGAGATCGACGGCGACCCGCCGCTGCGGATGACGATTGCTGGCGGCATTCATGGCGATAGTGCAACCGCCGCTATCGTGGTTAATGCCATTGCCAGCATACGGAAAGCAGAACGCGGATTGCTGAGCATGACCGACATACCACTCGTTCATTACTGGTAAGACGCTACCCGGCATCCGCCCGACGCTCGCCCCACGCCTTGCCTACTGGCGGGGTCATGAGCAACCAGATTTCGAGCAGACCCAGCAACGTAAGGAAACCGAGCAACGTTCCTGCCACTGCCTGATAGTCGGTTGCATCCGGGTGCAACGCCCAGCGCCAGAGCAATGTCGCCATCACGATGGCGCCGGTGACGGAAAGGGGAAAGAACAGGTTCATCGGGCGATAGCGAAAAAAGACCCCGAGGTGACGGAGGTGTTCCGGCAGCAAGCCGGCATGAAAATTGCGCGCCCCCAGAAAGATGTTGATCTTGGCTGCCAGGTGCATGAGCCAGAGCAGCAGATACGTCCACAACCCCATTATATTCGGTGCATCCCAACTGAACGCTGCCAGGACCCCGACGCCTGCCAGCGCCGCAATCTCGTGGTGCAGGCTCGCATGCACTGCCTGCCCAAAGCGCACGATATCGCTCGGATGCCAGACGAACGGCTTCTCACGCGGTCCGGTCACGAAGCCCATATAGAACCCGGCAAGTTGCCATCCCCACACCAGCGTCCCGCAGGTAAACCCCAGATACGCCCCCCATATACCGGTATCATCGCGCACCAGCCAGATGCCGGCGAGTGATCCGAGCGCAACCAGCGTGATAGCGGCGAAACTCAGGCGGTAGGTGTGCTGCGGCAGGCGATAGAGCAGAATGATGATGGCGGTCGAAACCCACCAGAGCGCTAATGCGTAGAGCAGCGGCGCGAGGTGGCGGATAAGCATGGGAGAGATGTCAGGCATGTGAAGAACCAAGAACTGAGAACCAAGAACCGAGGACATGAGGGAGGCTAAAGGTTAGGGGTTGGTGATCGGGGGTGGTGCGTTCAACGCTCAACCTTCCACCTTCAACTCCCTCGCGCCTCGCGCCTCGCGTCTCGCGCCTCTCGCCTCTCGCCTCGCGCCTCGCGTCTCGCGCCTCGCGCCTCGCGCCTCGCGCCTCGCACCTCTCGCCTCGCACCTCGCGCCTCTCGCCTCTCAGAACAGAATCTGATCACCGGGCAAATCCTGCAAGCCCGACCACGGTGAACGAACCGTTCCCTCGCGCAACTGGCGTCCCAGACGCAATGCCGCAATCAAGCCAAGCGTAATCAACAGAACGACGAGCGATGTTGCATAGACCGCAGTATATCCCAGCAGGACGCTGCCAGTTTGCAGTTGGACCATATCACGCGCCAGACCGCCGCCCACTGTGCCAAACCCCTGCGCCAGCGCCTGTGTCACACCCCACAGACCAATGAACAACCCGGCGTGTGCGCGATCGGCGAGCGTCATAATCAGCGCGACCGAAGCAACGATGAACAACCCGCGACCGATGCCGATAAATGCCACGCCGCTGCGGAACACATTCACATCGAGGCTCCCGCCTGCCGCGATAACCACCAGAAATCCCAGGGCGCCGACGGCGCACCCGCCAATGATCAGCACAATCGGCGACCGGCCGCGCCACAGGAGCAGACCTGCCGCCGTGATACCTGCGATCATGGCCACGCCCCACAGCGCTGTCAACCGTGTCGTTGCTGCGACGCTCATGCCAAGCACCTGACCGCCGTAGGGTTCCAGCAGCACATCGTGTGTGGCGAGCGCCAGCGTTCCCCCGAACAGGACAACGAACAGCGCGCGCAGTCCGGGCTGCTGCCAGACCACCCGCAGTTGCTCGACCAGCGTCAACCGCACGCGAATATCATCGGTATGGCTGACAAGCGTTCCATCAGAGCGCAACTGCTCGCGACCCAGCAGCGAAATTGCCGTCAGTGCAGCGAAGATGACTGCCGATCCCTGCATCACCTGGATCAACAACACCGGCGAATAGTTTTCGAGAATAGCGCCAACGATGATCGAACTGACAATCGTGCCGACCACCAGCATCATCCACAGCACTGCCAGCACCTTGCCCCGTTCGCGCGGCGGCGTAATGTCGCTCACCAGCGCCAGGTATGTTGTTTCGACGATGTTGACGCCAATGCCGTATGCCAGGAAAATGGCGGCACACACGACGAGCGCCACCGTAAACGGCATCGGGCTATTGGCGCCCAGCAGGATCAGCGAAAACGGCGCTGTTGCCAGCCCGCCATAGGTCAGCACCGCGCCCAGCGCCACATAGGGCGTGCGCCAGCGCCCCTTTGCGCGATGCACATCCGACTGATAACCAAAGATTGCGCGCACCGGCGAGACGAAGTAGTGAATAGCCATGAGCGAAGCGACAATCACCGCCGGGATGTACATGTCGCCGATCAAGACGCGGTTGAGCGTACCGGTGATCGGCGCCAGTGCAATCCCCATGCCAAGTTGGAAGAGTCCCAGGCGCAGAACGCTCAACCACCAGCCCATCGCCTGATGATCGCCTATCCAGGCGCTAACCCGCTGTGCCAGACCCACCGGTCGTTGGGTTCCAGTCGCCATCGTTCCCCCTCACGCGACTGCTCGCATGCTGTACGCGGCACAACCGTAACCGTGTTTTACTCGTTGTGTGCGCCATCATAACGCGACAGTATCCTCATGTCAAGCATACAGCCTTCTCACAACGGGAAAACTTCCTCAACCGGCGCAAGGCGTAAGGCGCCAGTTGGGCAGGCGCTGACGCAAGCCAGATCATTGTACCCGTGACAGAGATCGCACTTGTGAGCGCGTTGGTGTGGTTGATGAGCCGTTTCCAGATGAATGATCGGCTTTCTCCAGCGTTGCCATTGCTGCCACAACTCCCATAGCGGCGACCGATGCGCCGCAGCAACCGGCGTCAGATGCACTGCATCGTAGGGGCATGCCGGTACACATTCGCCGCACCCGGTGCAGGCCTCGGTGATAACCAGCGCTCCGCTGTCATTCCAGACAATCGCATCCTCCGGGCATGCTTCGACACATTCGGCGCCTACTCGACATTGCCGACACGCATCGGCGATCTCCATGCCATTCAGCATCAGATCGGAGAAATGAATACGGCTGGAACCGTGGCGCGAGGCGCATGCATCCTCACAGATCTTGCATCCTGGTTTACATAGACTCAGATCGCGCACCAGAATATGGGTTCCCCGGCGCAGTCCGTGTTCGAGCATCGCCGCCAACTGCGCCTGACGCTCCACATCGCTCTGAATAGCCCGGCTGGACGCTTTCCGCTGCTCGACGACTTCGCGCAACTGGAGCGCCAGTTCTGGCTGGCTTTCCAGCAGATCCTCCAGGTTTTGAGCGGGCAATGCCAGCGCCTCGACCGGCGTCAGCGCCCGCACGTCGGCATTGTGCGGCTGGCGGGTCAGCAGCGACATTTCACCGAAAAAGTCTCCCTCTTCCAGATACGCAATCGCCTGACCGTTCTGCTCGACCACAACCTGCCCGGACATGACGATATACAGCGCGTCGCCGGTCACGCCCTGCTGTAGCACAATTGCGCCACGACCGTACTGCATCGGGCGAAGCGCTCGCGCGATGTGGATGCGTTCCACTGGCGATAAACGACTGAAGAGCGGCACACGTCCAAGGGTGCTCTCAACCAGCCGCTGCTGGTAGATCTGGCGCAGCGCCCGTTCCAGTTCTGGCGCGCTGGACAGGATTGCCTGCACGTCCGCCAGCCGAATCTGCACCAGGTAGCACACCGTTTCAGCGCGTGCTGTCGCTCCACGAAACCGGTCGCCAAATAACGTTGCCACGCCAAGACAATCGCCGCGTTCGAGAATGCCGATCAGGACCTCATGCCCGGCGCGATCACGGAGCGTCAGACTGACAGAGCCCTTCAAAATGAGCATGAGAAAGGCAAGCGGGCGCTGTTCGTTCACAATAATCGATCCCGGCGTGAACGCGCGCAGTGTTGCGCAGGCTGCCAGACGCGCCAGGGTATCGGGTGCGACACCGCGCAGGCAATCGAGGTGCGCCAGCGCCTGCGTCTGTTGCTGACGCTGCTCGCGATGGCGGGTCGTTGCTTCGCTCGATAATGCAATCGACCTCTGATTCTCGAACGGTGCGCTCTTTGATCCCATAGCCTCTCATCCCTCGGTCAAATACCAGCGTCCATCGATTCTGACGAGCGGAACCGTGCCGTCGGAGCGCCCGATCACCTGGCTGAGCTCGATGGTTTGCTCATAGAATACAAATGAGCCACGCTCCGTGGTCCGCACGAGCGTCATCGAAATCGAAGCCGAGGGCAGACGCACCAGGGCGCGCTCGCCATCATCGGCAACCTTTTCTACCGGCTGAAGACCGCGAAGTTCGAAGATGGCCGTCTCATCATCCGCCAGTTGACGCAGACCGTTCGCAAACGATGCTAGCGCACGGCGCAGCGCGACCCGCTGTTCGTCGCGTTCAAGCGGTGCGAAATACCCTGCCAGACGTTCCGCCCAAAAACTGCGCGTCTCTTCCTGGCGCAGGTTCGGGTCCTGCAACGCGCGTTGCAGGTCCTCGAAGAAACTCTCGGTCACCGCTTCAGGTGAAAACCCGCCGCCAAGCCCTGCTTCGTCGGTTGCGGGAACAGCCGTACATCCGACCAGGAAACACACGACGAACACATACCAGAATATGCTTCGCGGTTTCCTGCTTCTATGAGGATGAACATACCGGAACATGACGCATTCATTGTAGCATATCGTCCTGATCTGCTCCATCAAAACATGTATAATGGAATTATGTATAGCATCCATCCTGACACCTATGACGTGATCGTCGTTGGCGCCGGCCACGCCGGATGCGAAGCAGCGCACGCCGCCGCACGCATGGGATGCCGCACGTTGCTGCTGACCATTGACCTCGACAAACTGGCGCACATGTCGTGCAATCCGTCGATCGGCGGGCCGGCGAAAGGACACCTGGTGCGTGAAATCGACGCCCTTGGCGGTTTGATGGGGCGGGTGACCGACCGCACGTTTATCCAGATACGCCTGCTCAACGAGAGTAAAGGTCCGGCGGTGCAGGCGCCACGCGCGCAGGCGGATAAGCGTCTCTACGCCAAGGTGATGAAAGAAACGCTCGAAACAACGCCGAACCTCGATCTCCGGCAGGCGATGATCGAGCGTATTGTTCTCCCACAACCGCTCGACCGCAACGGCAGCGGCACACCGACCGGCGATCTGGCAGGAGTGCAACCCGGTCATTACGCGGTCGTCACCCACACCCGCAGAGTGTACCAGAGCAGGGCGCTCGTGCTGACGACCGGCACCTTCCTGCGTGGCCGGGCCATTACCGGCGATGCGATCTGGGCTGCGGGGCGGGCTGGTGAAGCGCCGGCTACGGCGCTCGGTGAAGACCTTGCGGCGCTTGGCTTCCCGCTGGTGCGCCTCAAAACCGGCACACCGCCGCGCATCGACGCGCGCACCATCGACTTTTCGCAGACCAGTGTGCAGCACGGCATTCCGACACCACGCTTCTTCGGGCATTATTATCACACGCTGGGTGAAACGCCTCCTGAACCGGCATTTACCGGCATGCCCGCCCGCGCCTACCCGGAACCGCTCCTCGATGCCTGGCGACCACAACTCCCCTGCTACCTGGTGCATACCACGCGGGAGTTTCACGAGATTGTGCGGCGCAACCTGGATCGCGCACCGCTATTCAGCGGCGTCATCGAAGGCGTGGGTCCGCGCTACTGCCCCTCGATCGAGGACAAGATCGTGCGCTTTGCTGATAAGGAGCGCCACGGTTTATTTCTCGAACCCGAAGGCTGGTCGACGCACGAGGTCTATGTGCAGGGATGCAATACATCGCTGCCAGAAGATGTGCAGTGGGCGATGCTGCGCAGCATTCCGGCGCTGCGCCGTGTCGAGTTGATGCGCGCCGGGTATGCCATTGAATACGACGCGCTCGCAACCGGTGAGATCGCCGCCGATATGTCGTCGCGCCGCGCATCCGGATTGTTCTTCGCGGGCCAGATCAATGGCACGACCGGCTACGAAGAAGCCGCCGCGCAGGGGTTGATGGCAGGCATCAATGCGGCACGCTTCATCCAGAGAAAACCGCCGGTGATTCTGCGCCGCGATGAAGCCTACATCGGTGTGCTGATCGATGACCTGATCACCAAAGAGATCCGTGAACCGTACCGCATGTTCACGTCACGCGCCGAGCACCGTCTCTTGCTGCGCAGCGACAATGCCGACCTGCGGCTGACGCGGCTGGCGGGCGATCTGGGACTGGTTGACCATGAGCGCGTTGAGGCGGTCGAGCGCAAGCGCGAGGAGAGTGAGCGATTGTTGCGCTTGCTGCGCGGTCGGCGTTTATTCCCCTCAGCCGCAACCAATGCCTGTTTGAGCGAAGCCGGAATTGCCCCGCTCAGCAGCGAAATGAGCGCCGAAGATGTGCTGCGCCGTCCCGAGGTGCGCTACGAACAACTCCGGCAGGCGCTCGATCTGCCGGCGTGCGATGCCGACATTGCAGAACAGGTGGAGATCGAAGCGAAGTATGGCGGATACCTGCAAAAGCAGCAGCGCGAAGTCGAACGTCTGCGCCGCATGGAGTCGCGCCGCATTCCGCCTGATTTCGACTTTGCGGCATTACGCGGGTTGCGCAACGAAGCGCGCCAAACGCTACAGCGCTTTCGTCCGGCGACGGTCGGGCAGGCTGCGCGGCTGGCAGGGATCAACCCGGCGGATGTGGCGATCCTGATCGTGGCGCTCGAACGGCGGGGGAGCGATAGAGCGATCAACGTCAAGCCAGGCGCGTAAGCCGTATCATTGCATCGTCGATTGTCGGCGAGCAAGCGCCTCAGCGAGGAGCGCAACGATCAGCGTAGTGAGCGAAACCCCTTCCTTCTCAGCGCGCATCGCAATTGCGCAATGCAGTGATCGCGGCATCCGCACGAGTAACGTGCCGCTATGCGACGGAAGGCGCCGTGGTGCAGGAAGGGTCCATCCCTCTTGCCGATACGTTTCAATCGTCGCCTCGAGGACGTTCTGCAATTCAGCCACAGTGACTTCAGCCGTGTCACCGAATGCTGAAACGCCCGAAAATTCGGGACACGTCGCAATATAGGCGTTGTCCTCTGATCTCCAGATCGCAGTGCAACTATATTTCATTGACATAAGCGTCACGACCTCTGTATAGGGCTTGGCTTTTCCCCTATCATCTTGAAATGTCAGCACCCCTTGCATACCCTAATAGAGCGATCGACCGGGTGTTGCACAATACTTGCCCGTGTTGACCGTCTTGCGGCTGACGTTGGCTGAGCCTGTCGAAGCCAACGTCAGCCGCTCCACGTCTTTGAGCGTGGCGGTGAATTGGATCGCGCCCGCGCTCCAGCGGCGGTCGAAGCCAACGTCAGCCGCTCCACGTCCTTGAGCGGCCGGGTTTTGGGTGATCGCTCTATAAGGCTGCACTGCAACTGTGCGAATGTTCGGACGTTCAGCTTTTGGAATACCGTTCGCCGACCAGATCGAATCGCGCATCAGAATGTGCGCGACGGCTCGTAAGCAAGGGTTAAAACCGCATATCACCGAAAAGGGGTTGCACACTTCGGTGCAACCCCTTCTTCGATTGGTGACCCCGACTGGGCTCGAACCAGTAGCCTGCAGCTCCGGAGGCTGCCGCTCTATCCAATTGAGCTACGGGGCCGTATCTACTGGCATTCTAGCACCCGCGTTGGGGGCTGTCAAGATTTGTGCAGCAGCGCCGCTCCCCCCAGAATGCCGACATCATCGCCGAGCGCGGCGGGAACTACCATCAATTCTGGATCCATAACGCGGCGCGCTACCACATGGCGCACCGGCTCGAACAACAGGGCGCCGGCGCGGGTTAGCCCGCCGCCGAGCACCACCCGTCCGGGGTTGAGCAGATTGGCGGCTGAGGCGATGCCGATCCCCAGCCATCCCATCGCTTCGTTCCACACCGCGCGCGCCAGCGCATCGCCGGCGGCAGCGGCTTCCGCCACGTGTTGCGCCGTCAACGTATCGGGGGGAATGGCGGACAGCGCGCTGGTTGCACCTTCGGGACCACGCAGTCGCATTCGCGCCTCGCGCGCAATCGACAACCCCGACGCCAGCGCTTCCAGGCACCCGTTGCGCCCACATGGGCAGGGAGGTCCATCCGGTTTCAGCACCTGATGCCCTGCTTCGCCTGCCCAGGCGCGCTCACCACGATACAACCGCCCGCCGATGATAAGACCGCCACCGATGCCGGTGCTCACCGTCAGATAGAGGAGATGCCGCACGCCTCTCCCTGCGCCGAAGTGAAACTCTGCCAGCGCTGCGGCATCGCCGTCATTTGCGACGATGGCAGGCAATCCCAGCGCATCCTCGACGCGCGCCGCCAACGGGAAGTTTTCCCATCCGGCAACATGCATCGAGAGACGCACGGTGCGCCCATCGGCGGCCACCGGTCCGCCAAAACTGATGCCGACGCCATGCACCGGCGAAGGCGCCCCATCGAGCAACTCACGCGCCATCGCCAGCATCGCGTCCAGGCTGGCGAGCGCCCCGCCAGCCACCGGCGTCGGCAGCGCGCGGCGCGTCAGCAGTGCGCCATGCGCCCGATCGACGAGACCGGCAGCCAGTTTCGTGCCGCCAAAATCAAGCCCAAGCACAAGTGTCATACGAGTTCGGCGCTGATCCGCTCACCAAGCGCAACCGCCAGGCTATGGCAGATGGCGCTGTGGGCATCTTCAACTTCAGGCATGCAATGGCTGGGAACCACGACCGCGATGCGCGCCAGACCGGCCAGTTTGCCGCCGCCAAAACCGGTCAACCCAATCGTCATGGCATCCTGCGCCGCCATCCACTCAACGGCGCGCAGCACATTCGGCGAGTTGCCGCTTCCCGAAATCGCCACCAGCGTGTCACCAGGGCGGTACAACGACATGACCTGCTCGAGGAAGACGCGCTCATACGCAGTATCGTTCGACCAGGCCGTCATTACCGGTACATTATCGGTCAACGCCAGCGCACGCAAGCGGCGACGGCCGTCGCTGATCGTCCATTTTGCCAGATCGCACGCAAAATGCGACGCATTGGCAGCGCTGCCGCCATTCCCGCAAATGATGATCGTTCCGTCACGCAGGTAGGTTTGCCACAATGCTTCTTCAATCGCGCGCAGCGGTTCACGGGGCGTCACCGCGAGCGTTGTAGCCAGCGATGTGAGATACTGGTCGACTCTCATTCGTTTCCCTCCTCAGGAGTTAGGAGTTAGGGGGTTGAGGAGGTAGGGGTAATGATCGCGCCTGTACCCTTCCCATCTTCAACCTCTCCTTGTCATTAGTGTACCGCAGAACCCGGAGCAGTGATACGCTGCGTCACGCCGTTCCCGGAACATTCCTGCTCCGTGTTATAATTGCGTTGTGAAAAGTCTCTCATATGCAGCAGCGCAGCAGGAAGTGAGAAGCACTATGAACGAAGGCGAGCGCGATCTTACCATATCGATAGAGGAGGAGTTCGGTCTGAGCGCCGTGCGTGAATTGTTGCGGATCATCAGTGAAACCGACGTCAGTGAAATCTCGATCGAGCGTGGAACGACACGGCTGCACGTCAAACGAGGACCGTCTCTCCACCACCATTCGCCAGCGCCGATGTTCGTCACGCCATCGATCGCCGCCAATGTGCAACCATCAGCGCCGCCGATTGGCATCGTGCAGGCGCCAGTTCAGACGCCGCCGCCGGTCACGCCTGCTCCAGAACCGGACGCACTGCCGCCGGGCAGCGTCATCGCCGCACCGATGGTGGGAACATTCTATGCCGCTCCATCCCCGAAAGACCCTCCATATGTCCAGGAAGGCGACATCATTCACGTCGGTGATCGGGTCGGCATTATCGAGGCGATGAAGATGATGAACGAGATCGAAAGCGAGTTCGCCGGTCGGGTTGCAAAGATTCTGGTCCAGAACGCGCAACCGGTGGAGTATGGACAGCCGTTGATGGTCATCGAACCACTGTCGTAACGGCGACGCTATCGCTCAAGGGGCGTTCGAAGGAGTGACGGTTCATTCCCATGCAGCTGCTGACCGTTTCCCAACTCAACAAGTACCTGCGCGACCTGCTCGATGCCGACGATCTGCTCCGCGACGTGTGGGTCGAAGGGGAAATTTCGAGTTTCAACCGTCACTTCTCCGGTCACTGCTACTTTACACTGAAAGAAGGTGAGGCTCAGATCGGCGCGGTGATGTGGAAGTCAACCGCGTCGCGTCTGGCGACGCTGCCGGTCAATGGCGAGGCAGTGCTGGCTCATGGGCGGGTGGCGTTCTACGAGGTGCGCGGTCAGGTTCAACTCTATGTCGATATGCTGCGACCCGCCGGCATCGGGCTGCTGCAGGCGCAATTCGAGCGCCTGAAGGAGCGCCTTGCCGCCGATGGGCTGTTCGATCCGTCGCGGAAACGCCCTCTGCCGCTTCTGCCGCACCGCATCGGCATTGTGACATCGCCAACCGGCGCGGCGCTCCAGGATATGCTCAACATTCTGCGTCGCCGTTACCCGCTTGCCGAAGTCGTCTTTGCACCGTGCCGCGTTCAGGGCGCAGGCGCCGCCGATACTATCATCGATGCGTTGTACGCGCTCTACGACACTGGTGTGGACGTCATCATCGTGGCGCGCGGCGGCGGCGCTGCTGAAGACCTCTGGACGTTCAACGATGAACAGGTGGCGCGCGCTGTGTTCGCCAGCCCGGTCCCGGTCGTGAGCGGGGTAGGACACGAGACCGACACGACGATTATCGACTTTGTCGCCGATGTGCGCGCCCCCACTCCATCCGCCGCTGCCGAACTGGTGTCGCCCGACATGGTCGAATTACTCGACGATATTGCTCAGATGCGCAATCGGTTGAGCGCTGCGATGCTCCAACATCTGACAGGCGCCCGTGAGGCGACTGCTCACCTGAAACTGCGCCTGGATCTGCGGTCGCCAGAGAGTCGTATTCGACGCGATCGTCAGCGCATTGATGAACTTATGCGTCGCGCCGCTTCAATGCTGGAGCGCCGTCTGAGCCTGGCACGCGCCCATCTCAACGGGACACGCGGTCGCCTTGAAGCGCTCAGCCCACGGGCGACGCTCGAACGTGGCTATGCCATCGTTCAGTCGCCAGATGGGGCGCTGATTACGGATGCGAACCGGCTCGCACCGGATGACCGCGTCGAGATCGTGGTGCGACGGGGACGTTTTCACGCCCGCGTGGAACCGTAACGAGGCTTTCCTATCCCCATGCATCTTCCGTTATTGCGATACCAATGATGACGCGATTCCAGCCGTCCTCGACATCTAATCTCGGTTTCATCTCACGTTTATATTCTGTGGCGGTACATCATGCTGGGAGACGCCCGACGGGCTGTTGCAGAGATGCAGCATTGCGAAGGACAGAACAGGTGCGCCTATGACGTTAACCAACGAACCCGTTCCTGCTGAAGAGTACGAAACACTGTACGCACGTCTTCAACAGATCGTCGAGCAGCTCGAATCCGGCGATCTGCCGCTGGCAAAGGCGCTGGCGCTGTATGAAGAAGGCGTGGCTGCTGCTGCAGCATGTCAACGCTTGCTGGATCATGCGGCGCTGCGTGTGCGCACGCTCATGGATGGCGCAGACCAATTGCCTGCTGCGGAGACGGACGCGTGAACGTCGAAAAAGTGCATCGTTACCCCCGGTACTTCACCATCACAGTTGAGATTCTGTCGGCTATCACCGTCGTGCTTGCGCTGGCGCTGCTGGGGCGTGACCTGCTACGCCTGCTCTGGTCGATCTATGACCTCGATACGGCGCTTTTCGCTCGACTCCCCTGGCTTACAGACCTGGTACTGATTATCTCTGACGCCAATACGCCTCCGCCGGCGGGACTGATGGACCTGGCGCCCGCGCTGGCGTGGCTGGCGCTGGCGCTGGCGGCTGCGCTGTTCCTGCGAAATAGCCTGCCCACTGTGCGCACCAGCGCCCGCGGCATACTGGTGGCGTTCGTCAACGACTGGCTGCCGGTGCCGTGGGAAAATATTTGCGCGATCAAGGTGACCGAGGCGGGTGAGCGCTATGTGCTGCTGGTCGAAACTGACGGCGGATGGCTCACTGGCTGGCATCGCTGGTACAGTTTCGTCTATCGTCTTGGATTTCGCCCGGCATTCCTGGTCACGTCGCAGATCAGCGACTTCGATGAATTAGTCAAGACATTGTTGAGCGAGGCGGATCGCGCGGCGCGCACCATGGCGAAAGACCGACGCATTGAGTTACAGGAAGATGCCAGTTCACCACTTTTCCGGCTTCTGCTCAGCCCATCCGCGTTTTTTACGCAACGCGCACCACAACGCGGCGCTCCACCCGCCGCAGCAGTCGTTCCCGGCGATGTCGTCATCGGGCGCTATCCTCGTCATATCCGCATCACCCTGACCTGGACTGCAGCGCTCATTGCGGGGGCGGCGATTTTGCGGTACCTGACGCTCATTCTGACGTTCCTGGCGATCACATTTCCCGCGTTGCGTTCGCTGCCGATCATCAATCAACTCGATCTGCGATTGCTTCCCACTCCCTGGTGGTTGCTGATCGAGGCGCACATGGTTCTGGTGTTTCTGTTGGGCGTCGCATCGGTCATTTACCATGCGTTGCCCGCAGTAGAAGCACGCAGTGAAGGATTGATCGTTCATCGCCTGCGCGGCCGGCTGCTCGTCCCCTGGTCGCAACTGCGGGTCATGAAAGTTACTGAGTTTTCGGAAACCAGCCAGATGGTGCTGATCCAGGTCGCCGGCGGATTGCCGCTGGATGCCCGTTTTGTCAGCATGCTGTACGATGGCAGCCTGGCGCCGGGCATTTTGATTACCTCAGCGATTAGCGATGCCGACGCACTGCTGCAACGCATTGTCCTCGAAGCCATGCGATATCATCAAGCCACTGGCGATGCCCAGACAACCCCTTTCCAGAGCGATGCACGTTCGGATCTTCTGTTGTTGAGCGTCCAATCGAGCGCCGCTGTCAACCGTCTGGTCGAAGAGGCGCGCAACGATCTGGATACGCAGCAATTTGCGGCTAAACGGTTCATGCGCGTTTTGCCCCCTGCCCTCGGGCTGGCAGCATTCCCCGCGCTGATGCTGTTCGCTGACCGTTCGTTCGTTCAGCACATTCTCCCGGATGGACGCCTGGCGGGGGCAATCGTTGTGATGCTCTTGCTGGCGCTACTCGAGTGGCCGCTGGTGTCGCTCGCCGCCATCGTCCTCGATGAGATGGGTGGCGGTAGCGAGGAAGGCTTGCGCCCGCTCTATCTCTACCCGCCGGTTCAGCAACCGCGTCTATTTCTCATGCTGGCGGCATTGTGCGTCCTGCTGCTCGGCGCACAACCGCTGGCGACGCTCCTCTGGCTGGGCGCTATCGGCTGGTCATTCTGGCTGGCGGCAGGGTTGTGGAGTGCGCTCTACGACTGGCGCGGCGGGCAACTGATTGGTGGCGGATTAATCCCGGTCGCCTTCCAGTTGATTCTGCTGATTGGATATGTGGTGGTGCGGGCGTAGGAGTTAGGAGTTAGAGCCTGTTATGCACTTCGGAGAGAACCGTGGTATGCTTTCAGCATGACACGCACACCCTATCCACGCGATGGGAGCGACGCGGAGCGCTGAGCCGGTCGAAGCGAGGAGTAGGCCTTCGTCGCTCCCTCCCTGACCGTCATGACCGAAGACGCCCCGCAGCGCGTGGTCGCGCTGCGGGGCGTCTTTAACGGATTGCGCTGGATCGTCCGCACGGGGGCGCCCTGGCGCATGACGCCCAACGATCCGCCGCCGTGGTCCGCCGTCTCTCAGCAAATCCAGCGCTGGCTGAAGGCCGAGGTCGTTGCACCGCGCTCGTCCATGATCGGCGCACGCGCTTGCGCGCCATCGAAGGGCGCGCGCCTGCGCCGCGCGCGGCGATCGGTGACGCGGGCGCCATGCAATTGCCCCCCCGGCCCCCCCCGCATGCGGGGGGGCAGGGGGGCATGTGGGGGGGCTGGCAGGGGGGCGTTGAGCGGCGCTTCGCCTGGATGGCGCGCGTTCGCTGGCTGGCACGCGATGATGAGCGGTTGCCGGAAACCTTGGCGGGAGTGCATGTTCTGGCCTTTGTGATGCTCATGCTGAAGCGATGCGCTGAGCGGGTCGAAGCGCGGTTCATTACCTTTATGGTCGAAAGTACATAACAGGCTCTAGGAGTTAGCATTAACATGCACCCTCGCGCCTCGTGCCTTGTGCCTCGTGCCTCTCGCCTCGCGCTTCTCGCCTCTCGCCTCTCGCCTCGCACCTCTCGCCTCTCGCCTCGCGCTTCTCGCCTCTCGCCTCGCACCTCTCGCCTCGTGCCTCTCGCCTCTCGCCTCTCGCCTCTCGCCTCGCACCTCTCGCCTCTCGCCTCACCACGTTCAACATTCAACGTCTCTCGGCTGCTTACCGCAGGACCGTGAGCAACAGCGTCAGCGTCGCCAGGCTTAGCAGCGTCGTCACTGCCACAACGCCGGCGACGAAGCGTGGACGCGCATTAAACTCGAATGAATAGAGCACCATATTGACGGCAGTAGGCATACTGGCTTCCAACACCACAACGCGCAGCGCCAGATCATCCAGCGCCAGCGCCCGCGCAATGCCATACGCCAGAATCGGCGAAATACCCAGACGTAGCATCGCCACGACCGCCGTCAGACGAACATCCTCCACGGGTGTCCCGTTTGCAAGCTGCATCCCCAACAGCAGCAAAAGTAATGGCAGCGCAGCATCAGCCATCAATGCCGCACCCCGAAAGGCGCTCCCCCATGCGTCACTGCGATGCGGCAGATCGATCCCGCTAAAACGAGCCAGCAATCCGAGCGCCACAGCATAGATCTGCGGCATGGCCAGCATCTGACGCACCGCACTCCTGAGATCGCTCTGCCCGGCGCTGGCGATCGGGACCGCCAGCGTCTGCGCCATGATGGTCTGCGCGATGAAATAGAGCAACGCCCGCTGAAAACCGGCCTCGCCAAAAGCAAAGCGACTTGTCGGCAATCCGTAGTTCCCCGAGTTCATGAACATAACGCAGAGCAGCAGCGCCGCAAGACTGCTGCGCTCCAGACGCAAAAGCGCACCGGTGATCAGTCCGACGACCCCTATTCCCAGGCAGACCGCCACCGAAGCCGCAATGATGCGTAGCGCCTCACCGCCTGTCACATCGATGCGAACAATCGTAGTAAAAATCAGCGCCGGACCGAGCACATACATGCTCAGCCGATTGAGCGAGGGGAGATCGAGTTCGAAGCGCCGCCGCAACGCATAGCCGCTTGCCACAACAACGATGACAGGCAGCAGAACCTCGACAAAGGCGGAGAGAATGACCATGCAATGCGCCTGCCCGGCAGTACAATGCGGCGGACACCAGAGTGAAGACGTCTGATGGACCTATTTGTGGAACCCGCAAGCATCGTTCGTCGGAAGTCCGCTGTCGGTTTCACGCAAGCGTTCACTCGTCACGAAGCGATGTTCATCATCCGCGAACTTGTGCCTGTGGCATTTGAGAACATAATTCGGCATCATCCACGCATCCTGCGGCTTCAGTTGCCGGTCGCCTGGCGCGTCAACGTATCGAAGATCAGCGTATCGACCAGACGCTCCACCGGGGCGCGATCATCGGTGAATGGCGCAGATGTCGCCGCAGACGAGCGCGTCGGAACATACACGCGCTCGAGGGTGCGTCGCAGCGCAGGATGCTCGAGGCGCGTATACGCTTCGAGCAGGTTGGCATACCCATTGCCGACCTCCCGATTGACGCCGATAATGATCTGATTGCTCAGACGCGCCGTTTCGATCACAATCACCTGCGGAAAAACCTGCTCCATCGTCATGACAATCGCCCGGCTCAACCGATCGTCGCCGTTGGGTCCCAGCCCTGCATTCACTACCGCCACGCCGTCGGACGCCAGATGCCGCTGTACCAGTCGAAAGAACTCAACCGTTGTCAGATGGAATGGAATGTAGGGCTGATGATAGGCATCTATCGCAATGACATCGTAGACGCCGCCCCTGGTTGCCAGCCAGTAGCGCGCATCTTCGGCGTATACCCGGTAATTCGGATGATCGGAACCGGTCGAAGCATCGCGCATATTGAAAAACCGCCGCCCCACATCAATAATCATGGGGTCGATCTCGACAGCATCGATATGCGTTTCAGGTCCGAAGATTGCCAGGAATTGCGCCGGTGTCGTCCCAGCTGCCGAGCCAAGCATCGCCAGACGCCGCACCGTTGCCGGGTCACGTCCTGGTACAACGAATGGCGCAATTGCAAAATAATCCCACGGACCACCGCCGGTCAGCGTATCGAGCGGATCGCCGTCGAACGCCGTATTGTAAATCGAATGGATCGCCAGACCTTCGTTCAGCAGGAGCACGACCTGCTGACCATACTCAGGATCCTGGCGAGTGGCGACCTGAATGTAATTGTAGGGCGATTCGTACTCGGCGATCAGCGTGCATCCTTCGCATCCGGCGCTTTTGATCGGACCTGGCGAGAAGAAGGTATATCCTGCCAGCGCCGCAGTCAGTGCGAGCGCTGCCAGTGCGCCCCAGCCGCGCACCCCAGCCGCGCCAAGCGCCACGAGCAACCCGGCGTACACATACGTCGTTGCGGAAGTGCCAATCGCGGGAATGAGCACAAGCACGGTAAGGAAGGTTCCGACGATCGACCCGACGGTTGAGATGGCGGACACGGTTCCGGCAGCAGCCCCTGACACCTTCACGCCGGCTGCAGCGCAATGCAATTGCAGGCGCACGGCAAATGGTCCGACCATTGCCAGCAGCGTCACCGGCACGGCAAACAGCGCCAGTACGCCGAACAGTGCGCCAATAAAGCCGCCGACTGCGAGTTGCGCGACTGCGCGTTGTGCAAAACCAAGGATAGGTGCGGCGAGCGGCGGGATCAGCGCCGTTGCGACGCCGGACAGCAACACGATCCAGTAGAGGAGGCGCTCGTTGGGATAGCGGTCGGCAAGGCGTCCGCCAAGGTGATACCCAATCGCCAGATAGACCAATGTTAAACCGATGATTGCAGCCCAGATCGGCTGCGATGTGCCGAAGTAGGGAGCAAGCAGTCGCGAGGCAATCATCTCGACGCCAAGCGTGCCAACGCCACATAAAAAGACCGTGCCCGTCAGCATGGACGCAATGCGTGAAGCTGTCTTTGCCGTCTTATTCGTCTTTGGAGATGAGACCGTAGCCTCCTGGCTCATGGACAGAACTTTCCAGGGAAGCGGCTGAACTCAGTACAGGACGGCGCCCTTATTCACAGTGCGGAACGGATCAGCATACTGATGGCCTGCAACAACAGCATTGCGATGATTGGCGAAAAGTCGAACATCATCGTCTGTGGCAGGATGCTGCGAATAGGCGCCAGCATTGGTTCCGTCAGATCGCGCAGCACCTGAGTGATCCGCATATTGCCGAGCGGATCGACCCACGAGAGCAGCACGCGAAACAGGATTGCCAGTGACAACACTTCGATCAGGAGAAAGATAAAACTCTCAATGAAATTCGACGGCATACCAGCCCGCCTCCTTACGTGGCATCGGTTCAGCACATTAGCATTATACCAGACCTTGACCCTTAAGAACTGAGAACCGAGAACTGAGAACTGAGAACTGAGAACTGAGAACCGAGAACTGAGAACTGAGAACTGAGAACTGAGAACTGAGAGCCGTAGCGTCATCAAAAACGTTCAACCTTCAGCGTTCAACTCCATGCGCAACCGCACCGCTGCTGCGTGCGCCGCCAGGCGCTCGGCATCCGCCAGGCGCGCTGCGGCTGGTCCGATCCGGCGTAGCGCTGCATCATTCAATGCAACGAGCGAGATAACCTTGCGAAAATCGTCCACGTTGACGGGCGAGGCAAAGCGCGCTGTGCCGCCGGTTGGCATGATGTGGGACGGTCCGGCTACATAATCGCCAAGCACCTCGAATGAGCGTTCACCGAGGAAGACACCGCCAGCGTTGTGCACCTTCCCGACATAGCGCCATGGATCATCGACCAGCAGACAGAGATGTTCAGGAGCATATTCGTTGGCGACCTCGAAGGCGGCATCGAGATCGGGAACCAGCACGATCCCGCCGCGTCCGCTGACGGCGGCTGCGGCAGCAGCGGCATTCTGCACCGGCAGCGACTCGAGCTGGCGCGCAACCTCAGCCTGTACCCGTACAGCAAGTGCGCGATCCGGCGTAACCAGAACGGCGGAAGCGAGCACGTGCTCCGCCTGCGCCAGCAGATCAGCGGCAACCAGCTGCGGATCGGCATGCGCATCGGCAATAACCAGCGTCTCCGTTGGACCCGGCAGCGATTCGATCCCGACAATGCCGTACACCGCGCGCTTTGCCAGCACCACGAACAGGTTGCCAGGACCGACAATCTTATCAACACGCGGTACGCTTGCTGTGCCGTATGCCATAGCTGCAATCGCCTGCGCGCCGCCAATGGCAAACACCCGTGTCACACCAGCAGCGGCGGCAGCGGCGAGCACAGTGGGATCAACCTCGCCATTGCGCTGCGGCGGTGTACAGACTATCAACTCCTCCACGCCGGCCACTCGCGCCGGAATTGCGGCATGGAGCAGCGATGACGGAAGCGGTGCAGCGCCTCCTGGAACATAGACGCCAACCCGCTGCAATGGAGTGACAATCTGCCCCAGCGCACCTTCAGCGCCGAACTCGACCCATGAGGTGCGTACCTGACGCCGATGGAAGCGCGTCAGTTCGCCGATCGCCAGTTCAATCGCGCTGCGCAGATCGGGATCGAGGGCGGCGAAGGCTGCGGCGCAGCGTTCTGCCGAAACTTCCAGCGGACCGGTATAGTCATCAAGACGCTGCGACCAGTCGCGCAGTGCGTCGTCGCCGCGCTCGCGCACATCACGGATGATGCGGTCAACCGCTTCGGCAGGTGTCAACCGTGCGCCAAACCGCTGTTCAATGGCATTGAGCAGCGTCATCGGCACGTCGATTTCGTCGAAGGGCGCCCGTCGCAGGATGGTGCGACGGGCAACCGCAAAATCATCGAAGATCGGAATCGTCATAGAGATTGTTCCTCGAGCAGCGCAATCAAATGTTCATACCTGTTGCAAGTCGCGTCGAACACATACTGCGCCGGCATCACTGCGATCGTATCGCCGCCTAACTGACGCAGGTGCGCCACCAGATCGAGCACGCGCTCCTGCGGCACGAGCAGCGTCACCATGTACCAGCCAGGCGCGCCCGCTGCACGCGGCGTACAGGGCCAGACCGGCGAAATCGTCGGTCCCTGCACGCCCGCCAGATCGGGACGGGCGCCTACACGTCGCCCCACATCTTCCAGCGACTCCCCGGCGATGTTGGCCGTCACCTGGACAAAACGGCGCGCCCGCCGCCGTGCCTCGACGAGTTCCAGCACCATGCGGGTCGCCGCCAGCGCCGCAGGATTGGCGCGCAGGCACCGACGACTGGCGATCAGGCATGCCTGAGTGCGGAGGATCGGCTCGCCGATAATCTTCAACTGATTATCGCGCAGAGTGACGCCGGTTTCGGTAATATCGACGATAATGTCAGCATAGCCGAGTCCCGGCGCTGCTTCTGTCGCGCCCTGCGACTCAACCAGGCGGAAGTAGTTGATGCCGTTCGCATAGCAGAAACGGCGCGTCAGCGACGGATACTTGGTTGCAATACGCAGCGGTCGCCCTTGAGCGTGCAGTTCCACCGCCAGATCCGCCAGATCGTGCCGAGAGACGACATCGATCCAGGTTTCCGGTACGGCGACGACCAGTTCAGCAGCGCCATAGCCAAGATCATCGAAAAGCACGATAGGGTCATCGCGGTCGCCACGCAATTCCTCTACCAGATCAAGTCCGCTGATACCCAGTTCGATTTCACCTGCCGCCACTTTCTCGACGATGTCGGTCGGTCGGTGGAGCAGTACATCGGCGCCAGGAAGAGCGCGAATGGATGCCGTGTAGCGGCGGGGATTCGGCCGCGACACCCGCAGCCCGGCACTCTCAAGAAAGGCAATCGTGCCATCGTACAGACTGCCTTTTGACGGTATAGCAAAACGAATCGTCATCACTGCTGCACATCCTGCGTCATCCGGCGCACCAGCGTCATCATTCGGCTGAGACCCAGCACTGCCAGCATCCCAAGGATCAATGCGCCAATTGCGCCGATCTCAAAGCGAACAACCGACGCCAGACCGCCAATGCCAAGCGACACACCGGCGACGACCAGCAGATGAGCAATATGGACACGCCGCAGTCTCTGCTCATCGACAACACGATCAGTGTGCGACAAACGCCGCTCCAGATCATCGAGGTTCCACGCAACCAGCGTCATAACGAGCCCTATGAGAGGAACGAGCGGCATGACCTGAGCAAATGTCGCGCTCACGGCGACGATAATCATCCCCGGCAATGCAACGACACGCGACCAGCGTTGCTCAAGGACGACCCCGGCTGCCCATATGCCGCCAAGCGCTGCCGGCGCCAGCGCCAACATCGTTTCACCAACCGCGATCAGCCCGCCAGCCAGACATGCTGCCGCCAGACTGATCGCGCCGGTAATCATCAACACGCCACTGGAATACAACGTTCGCATCGATAGACACCTGCACTGCCTGTAACCGCCACGGTTCAGGACTGTCCTGTGGAAACATCATCAGGATCAATGCCCAGCGCCCGCAAGCGTTCCGCCAGACGCGCCGCCCGCTCTGCTTCGCGCCGTGCCTGCTCCTCCGCCGCCGCGCGCGCCGCCGCTTCGCGCTGCGCCTGCTCCTCTGCCGCCGCACGTGCGAGTGCCTCCTGCTGCGCGCGTTCCGCTTCGCGCTGCGCGCGTTCCGCCTCACGCTGCGCACGCTCCACTTCGCGCTGCGCGCGCTCCGCTTCGCGCTGCGCGCGCTCCTCTGCCTCCGCGCGCGCCCGTACCACTTCCTCAAAGGTCAGAAATGGACGACCATCCGGATAGAAGAGGGTGACACCTTCGTCCGTCACGGTAAACCGGACTCCCAACAGCGGACTGGACCATCCGTTCATGTCATCAATGACATGCAGCCGCTCACCCTGACGCACCCAACCGGCCACATCGCCGTGCTGCGGGTCAATCACATAATACTCGTTGACGCCATAGCGCTCGTAAAACTCAAGTTTACGCGCCATTTCACTGAATGTGTTGCTGGGAGACAGTATTTCAAAGACCACCTGCGGCGGCTGTCCGCCCTCTTCCCACTGAAGATATGCGCCGCGATCCCCCTTGGGCCGCCCGATGGCAACCATAACATCCGGCGCACGACGAATGTCGGGGCGCCCTTCCACCGGATACCATAACAGATCCCCCGCCACGAAAACATCCGGTCGGTCGGCAAAGAGTGCGGCCAGATTCCCCTGTACCACAACGATCCAGCGAAACTGCAATGTGTTATCCGCCATTGGTTGCCCATCGCTTTCGGGATAGATGATCGTCGGTTTTGTCTCAGGCGCTGCTACACTCATTGTCGCCCCCCTTTCCCTCATCAGTGAACGCGCTCAGCGATTGCAGTATAGCACAGAATTGCGACATTGATCAGCGATGGAAGCGCGCCAGCGCCAGCGCCAGCGGCGTCTCGACATTCCAATCGACGATGCGCACGCCAGCCATGAGCAGACGTTGCAACAACGCCTGGCGTTCGACCCGCGCGATCCGCACTGCCAGATCTGCCACGACGCCGATTGTTGTCGCCTCGAATGCCACCGGATCGGGACTGATGATCAGCACGTCATACCCATGCGCGCGCATATGAAGAATCGGCGATGCATCACCGGGTTGCAGCGGGCTTACCAGAACAATCTGGGAGCGCGCCGGAAACAGGCGCGTCGGAATGTCCGCCAAACTTGCAAGAGCGGCGCGGTCGCCGGTGCGTGCCTGCGCCAGCGCGCGCAGCACCTTTTCGCGCTGCATTTTGCCATAGCCGGGAAACGTCCACTCGATGGCATGACCGTAGATCAGCAGCCCTACCCGGTTTCCCTGGCTGATGAGCGCATCCGCCAGCGCCGCGGCAGCCTGCACGCTATACTCGAACAGGGTGTGATGGTTCCCCTGCACATCGCTTCCACGCCGCGCATCGAGAATAATACCGATATCGGCGACGCGCTCCTGCTCAAATTCATTGACATACAACGAACCAGGAAAGCGTGCAGTAGCGCGGTTGTTCATCCAGCGAACCGGATCGCCCGCCTGATACTCACGCACGCCGAAGAACTCGACGCCGGCCCCGCCCTGTCGCGCCGGAATGGTCCCGGAGAAGATGCGCGTGCGCCGCGGGCGAATGCCGAGGCGAGTCAGGCGCGCCACTTCGGGCATGATCAAAATGTTTCCCGGCGCCGCCACGGCCATCGTGCGACGATTCAGCCCCAGGCGATCGCTCACCGTCGCCTGCACGCCGCTGAAATGATAAAAACCGCGCACACCGCGCACGGTATATGCGAGGGTCGCCGTCGCGCCCGGCGCCAGCAGGGTCAGGCAGGCGGATTGACCGCCGGTCAGTTCCAGCCCTGCAGGGATGACATCCTCGAACAGAACCGACACGGTTCGCGGACCGCAGTTGGTGATTGCGACTCGCACGTCGATCATCGCTCCTGGAGATGTACGCTCCGTGCTCAGGGTGCGCGTCGCCTGCAATTGCAGATCGTCCGGCATATCGAGCAGCGCTGCGCCAGCAAAGATCGCCGGAGGAATGGCGAGTGCGATCAGCGCGCCGTTGAGCGTGGCAAGCCCGAGCAGCGCCAGACCAAACGCCAGCGCGCTGAGCGTGATCACGGTACGGTTGTCGGATAGAGCGGTCATCGCAGAACCGGTGCGGGAGTCGCATGGAGCGCCGATGCGAGAATCTCATCGGCGGCGCGGCGTTGCATCCAGAGATCTGGGGTCAGAATGAGACGGTGTGCCAGCGCGGGGCGCACGAAGACCTTGACATCGTCGGGGATGACAAAATCGCGGCCATCGAGCGCTGCGCGCACCCGCGCCAGTTTGAGCAGCGCCAGCGACCCGCGCGGGCTTGCGCCGACCGCCACCCGCGCATCGGTGCGGGTAGCGGCGACCAGTCGCACGATATAGTCTTCGATGTCGGCGTCAACATACACATCTTCGATAGTGTTGCGCATCGCCAGCAGTTCTGCCGCATCGGTCACCTGCTCGATGACCGCATCATCGCTGCGGCGCTCCCGCCGGCGGCGCAATATTTCGCGCTCTTCCTCCAGCGATGGATAGCCAATTGAGAGTTTCATCAAAAAGCGGTCGAGTTGCGCCTCGGGAAGCGGAAATGTTCCCTCGTACTCGATAGGATTTTGGGTTGCCAGCACCAGGAACGGCTCCGGCAACGGCATGGTTTCGCCTTCGAGGGTCACCTGGCGTTCCTGCATCGCTTCGAGCAGCGCCGACTGTGTTTTGGGCGAGGCGCGATTGATCTCGTCAGCCAGGACAATATTGGCGAAAATCGGTCCACGCCGTAACTCGAAGCGCTCTGCCGCACGGTTGTAGACATAGCCGCCGGTAATATCACCCGGCAGCAGATCGGGCGTGAACTGAATGCGACGGAAATCGAGGCCGAGCGCCGCCGCGAAACTGCGCGCAATCAGTGTTTTCGCCAACCCGGGATAATCCTCGAGCAACACATGCCCGCCAGCCAGCGTCGCCGCCATGATCTGATCGAGCACTGCCCGCTTCCCGACGATCACCCGTTCGACTTGTGCGATCACACGCTGCCCAAGGGCGGCAACATCAGTGTAATTATCTGACATAGATCCCACACATCGTCACTGGTCGCGCACGAGACGCTCGACAGCGACAATCACTTGTTCCAGATCGACATCGAGTGGTGAAGGTTCATCCCGTTGCAACAGCGTGCGGTGACGCGGCCGGTATGAATCGGCGCCAGCGCGGAGAAACTCAGCAACGTGCGGTGGCGTGTCGATAGCGCCGGATGCGATGCGCTGCCGGGCGACGCGCAACTCGATACGCTCACGCGCAGCGATTGTTTCCGCCAGCAGCAGCATCAGGCGTTGCGCCATACGCCAGCGCGAATACTCGTGGCGCTGCGCCAGCGCCACCAACCGCAGCCATTCATAGACGCGCCCATGCAGAGCAGCGTCGGTGTCGCGGCGAACCTCTCCCCGCCGTCCCCCCCAGATGCTCGCCAGTGCCACGATGCCTGTTGCTGCCACAAATGCGAGCCATATCATTCCCTGCGGGATGCTCTCGAAAATCCGTATCGCCCCCCAAATCGCATACAGCAGCGGCCTGATCAGGGTATCTTCGAGCAAGCCGCGAATACCCAGTGCAACAATCTCCACCGCCGCCGCCAGCGCCAGAGTCACGATCAGTCGTTGCCGCCACATGCCATTTCCCGCTTTCGTCCAGAAGCCTCCTGCAGGTTCCATGATTTTATGATTGAGTCCACTGCAAAAAGGCTTTACCACCAAGGACCCGAAGCGCACGAAGGTGAAAGATGAAGCGCCTTTCCTTTGTGTCCGTTTGTGACCTTCGTGGTTGCTTTGTGCCGTGAAGTTCCGACAGACGCTCAGCGCCCGCCGCTACGCAACTGATAGGCTTCGACGATTTCCCGCAGGCATGCTTCTGCTTCGCGCGCTTCACGCGGACCAGGCGCGCGCGAGCTGTAGCGCACCGCCTCAAATAGTCGCGTGAGGCGTCGAATATGGGGAGCGGCAAGACCGGTGCGCGCCAGACGTTGCTCGAATTCACGCGCCGTCATATCGGGATCACGCACGATGCCGCGTTCCGTGTGCAGAATACGCACCATCTCGACATAGCAGCGAGTGACGGTATCACGCAGATCGACGCCCGCTTCGAGGTTGCGCAGGGCAGCCTGCGCACTGGCGGCGATCTCATCGCCGATGTTCGCAGGAGCGCGCTTCGGGAACCGCCGCACCACCCACCATGCCGCCAGCGCCATCCCGGCTGCAATCGCCACACTGATCAAGGTCACGAGCCACGCCGGCGGATTCGTCACCAGATCGGGCGGAACCACACCGTCCGGCGTCTCAGACGCCTGATTGGGCGCGCCAGCCGCCTGCCCTGGCGCGCTGCGCGGCTCGAAAAGCGGCGGTCGCAGGTTCGCCATAAGTAGGTAGACCGTCAACATCACGAGCAGATAGATTGGCAGATTGCGCACCAGCCAGCGTCGAAAATCGCGCGAGAAGAGCGTCATGAGCACAACAAACGCGCCCAGGACGAGCAGTACTGTTCCCACCCATGCCAGGTCTACAAAGCCGCCGGGAACGGAAGGGCGCCCCAGCCCAGGAAGCGCAAACAGATCATACGGAAATGGCTTCCCCGCTTCCAGACGCACCGATGGCAGTGCAGCCGCAAGCAGCATCAGCGCACCCAGCGTGACGATCAGCCACCCTGCCAGACGCCAGCGCACCCGTTGCGACATGCATTACTCCTTCGCCTGCGGAATATCGCTCAAAGCAATGCGATACTCCTCGTGGCGCTCCAGATCGCGCCAGACGATGCAGCGTTGCGCACATTCGTCCGCGCCGACCACGGCGACAAACCGCACCCCGCGACGTGCAGCGTCGCGCAGATTGCCGCTGATGCCGCGCATCCGCACATCGGTCATCGCTGTGTACCCGCGCACCCGCAACATACGCGCCACTTCCAGAGCGTAGGGGTAGCTGTCATCGTCAGTTGCGACCACCAGCACGACCGGAGGGCGGGAAGGCGCCGCAACCGGCGATGCAGCCGCCACCACCCGTTCCAGACCATACGCAAAGCCAACGGCAGGAGTTGGTTGGCGTCCGCCCAGCGCGCTCACCAGATCGTCGTACCGTCCGCCGCCGCACAACTGCAAGCCATCCCCGGCATAGATTTCAAAGATCATGCCGGTGTAATAGTGCAACCCGCGCCCCAATCCAAAATCGAGCCGCACCTGATCCAATGCTACGCCATGCGCCGCCGCCAGGTGCAGGATCGCGCGCAATTCGTCGAGACCGGTCACCGCGTAGTCGCGCAGCACCTCTCCGGCTTCAGCCAGCGCCTCATCCGGTCGTCCTTCGATACGGCAGAGGTGATCGAGCACTTGCAATGCCTGTTCGATCCGCTCGCGGGACTCGCTCCGGCGCAATTTACGCACCAGGCGACCGACAATCGCCTCTGGCGGGCGGGTGCCGAAGCGCAGATTGACCCCAATCTCACGCAGCGCGTGCAGCAACAACGCCTCGGCGCGCTGATCATCGATGCCATCGAGCAATGCCGGATCGAGCGCCGCAGCGGACACGTCGAGTTCTGCGCGCACTGCTGCCGCTCCCTCCTCACGGAGACGTTCGAGACGCCATGCAAGCCTGCCCTGAGTTCGCTCGCTCAACCCGAGGGACGCAAGCAACGAGCGAATGAGACCAATATGACCGATCCGCACCGTAAAGCGCGTCACGCCAGCAGCAACGAGACCCTCGCATGCCAGCGCCAGACACTCGGCATCAGCACGCGGCGCTGTACCGCCGATCAACTCAACACCGATCTGAGTGAACTGACGATAGGTGGCGCGCTGGGGACGTTCGTTGCGGAAAACCGGACCGGCATAGCGCAGGCGCAGCGGCAACGGTTGGTCCTGCATACACCCGACGTAGGCGCGCAGCACCGACGCCGTCCATTCAGGGCGCAGCGCCAGATCGCGCCCATTGAAATTGAACTCGTAGACTTTACCGACCAGTTCTTCGCCGAGTTTGCGCAGGTAGAGATCGCGATGTTCGATGATCGGCAGATCGACGGGTTCATACCCACAGGCAGCCAGCACCCGCTCGATAGACGCTGCTGCCGCCGTTTGCGCCATCACCTCGGACGGCAAGACATCGCGCATGCCACGCACAGCATCGATATTCGATCCCATGGAATGGCAACTCCATCCAGAATGGACGTATGAACAGGGACGTATACTTTGCCCGGTGCAACCGGCATTGTACCCGATCTGGCAGAGGGTCACAACCAAATCAACGATCGGGCAACCGTATGCGGAAGGTGGCGCCATCGCCGGGGAAACTGCTGACTTCGATCGTCCCGCCATGGGCAGTGACGGCCATTTTGCAGAATGCAAGCCCAAGCCCCGTGCTGCTCTGACGGGCGGAGCGGCTCTCGCCCATCGCGCCGAACGGTTCGAAGAGCCGTTCGATCCGTTCTGGAGGGATGCCAGGACCGGTATCGGCGACTTCGATGACGGTCTGTTCCCCGACATCCAGATACGGCTCGCGCCAGACGCGCAGGGTGATCGTTGTTCCGCGGGGCGTGTGCTTGATGGCATTCGAGAGGAGGTTGAGCAGAATGCGTTTCAGCAACCGGGAATCGGCGCGAATCACCGGCAGCGCAGGCGATACATCGAGGATCAGCGTTTTGGACTCGTATGCCAGCCAACCAGAAAGTTCATCAGCGCACTCAGCGCAGAGGATGGGAAGCGACACATCGCCCAGGCGCAATCTCAGACGGCCTTCGTTGTACCGGATCAGATCGAGCAGGTCGTCTACAAGCCCGGCCAGATCGCGGCCATTGCGCAGCGCGCTGTCGATCAGGGATCGTTGCGATTCGTTCAAGCCATTGGCGCTCAACAGATCCAGAAAGCCGATCAGGGCAGTCAGCGGGTTCTTCAGATCATGGATGACCATCTGCGCCAGCAACGCTGTATTGCGCTCGCTCTGACGCAGCAACTCATCGAGTTGCGTCAACTCCTCGCGCTGACGCTGCTCACGCGCCGCAGTGAGCGCCAGGCGTTCCAGCGCGTCGATCTGAGCGTCGGACCATCCAGCGTCGCTCTGGAGCCGGGCGCGCACATCGGCTGGGATCGGCTCGCCACGCTCCAGCGTCTCAACCAGTGCGCCAATTGCATCGGATAACAGTGGGCGCACCTGCTCGAACATTGCGCGTTGCAACAGGTTGGGCTGGTTCGGGCTTCGCAGCTGGTAGAGCAGTGCATAGATAATCAGCGCTATGCCAGCGATCCCTGCAATGTGGTACAGCCAGAACAGGACACTGAACGCCGCAGTGGTCAACAGACGCGCAAGCGCCGTTTCGCCCAGCAGCACAATGCCTGCCAATAGTGCAAACGAGCAATGGGATGGCGATTGCCGGTATAATTGAATGTAACGCCAGAGCGCAATGCCGCAGGTAACGATGGTGACGAAAGCGCCGGCGTACAACGTCGCACGATGCAACGGCGCCACCCGGTCGGCGAACGACCAGACGGCGCCGGCAACGAGGAGGAACGCACTGAGCGATCCATACCATCGTGTCCGCCGCTGTTGCTGCTCAGGCGGCAGAGATGGCGGCTCGAAGGCGCCCAGGACGACGAAGACGCTGACCAGTGCAAGACCGATGATCGGCAGTTCTGGCAGTGTATCCGGCAGCGTAGCATCGAAGATGTCGTGGATCAGGAACAGTGCGGCGCCGATCAGAACCCCCAGTCCGGTTGCCAGAGTGCGTCCATCCAGTGCCTGTAAAGCCGCAACGATGATCACCAGGGCTGCCGTGATGCCGAGCGTTGCAATGGCGGCAACGAGCGAAACGTACAGGATCGGCGACATTACAACCTGACGATCGAGATCAGGAAATGCGCTTACCAGCGCCAGAACAGCTGGAACAACCAGCACAACGATCGTCCAACCTGCAAAGACCCACCAAGGCGTCGGTTGGTTGGGGGCGGAAACGGAAGGCGGATCGGCTGGCGTTTGAGACATGAGATTAAGTTACTATTTTTTCATCGCAACTGTACTATGTAGATAACGCTATGACAATAGATAGGAGTATCGATCAGATCAACGAACATTCACCAAATTTTCGCCAACTGCACCAGGCGCTCTTGAACTGGTTCAGCGAGGCGGCGCGCGATCTCCCCTGGCGCCGCGTCCGTGATCCATACCGGATTCTGGTAGCAGAAGTTATGCTCCAGCAAACACAGGTTGATCGGGTGCTGCCAAAGTACGAAGCGTTTATCGAGCGTTTCCCGACGCTCGAGGCGCTGGCGGAAGCGCCCACCGCCGAAGTTATTCGCATGTGGGCCGGTCTGGGCTACAATCGCCGGGCAGTCAACCTGCAACGCGCTGCACGGGAGATCTGTGAGCGCTACGACGGCGTTTTCCCGCGGGATGTCGCCACCCTGGTCACGTTGCCGGGCATCGGACCATACACCGCCGGCGCTGTCGCCTGCTTCGCCTTCGAGCAGGACGTGGCGTTCATAGACACGAACATCCGGCGCGTTATCCAGCGCGTGTTTACCGATCCGGCAGAAATGGTCGACGAGAGGGCGTTATTGGCGCTGGCGAACGCGGCGCTGCCTGTTGGTCGCAGCTGGGCATGGAACCAGGCGCTGATGGAACTGGGATCGCTCGTCTGTACCGCCGATGCGCCGGCATGCTGGCGCTGCCCGCTGCGCGACCTGTGCCGCGACTATGCTGCGCGACGCGAATCTGACGAGCAGCTTGCAGCGACGCCGGTGCGCAAGCGCCTCGCTGAACGCCGTGAACGCCCGTTTATCGGCTCCAATCGCTACTTTCGCGGTCGCATCATCGACGCGCTGCGCTCGCTTCCGCCTGGAGCAACTCTTGCGCTGAACGACCTGGGACCGCAAGTGCGCCCGGAATACACGCCCGACGAAGAGACATGGCTGACAGCCGTGATCCATGGGCTGGAACGTGATGGATTGGTTGTATGGACCAAAACCGGAGTACGGTTGCCGGAATAGTGCGTCATGTCACCTGTGCTATAATGCGGAGCCATGAGAACAGCCATTGCTATCAATCCACGACACGCCGCTCACGACGAGCCGCGGCATGTCGAACAGGCAGCCCGCCTTCAGGCGATTACTGCCGCCCTGAATGCCAGCGGTTTGCGCGCATCGCTGCTCGAGGTTCCCGCGCGCCCGGCGACCGAGGAGCAGTTGCGTGCAGTTCATACGCGGCAGATGATCGAACTGGTGCGCTGGTCGGCGACACGTCCGCGTTCGTGGATTGACCATGACACGTACACCACATCAGCCAGCTGGGACGCAGCCCTTATGGCAGCAGGAACAACGATAGCAGTCGTTGAAGCCGTCGTCGGCGGGTCGGCGCGCAATGGCTTTGCGCTGGTGCGCCCTCCCGGGCACCATGCGACGCCGGCTGAGTCGATGGGGTTCTGCCTGTTCAACAATATCGCAATTGCGGCACGCCATGCTATCGATCACCTGGACATCGGGCGGGTGGCCATTGTTGATTTCGATGTGCACCACGGAAATGGCACGCAGGACATCTTCTACGAGGATGATCGCGTCTTCTTCTGTTCAACGCATGCCTCGCCGCTCTATCCGGGCACCGGCGCCGAACGCGAGATTGGTTCGGGCAAAGGGCGCGGCACGACGCTGAACCTGCCGCTGCCGCACGGCGTCGGCGACGCCGGTTTTGCCCGTCTGTTCGATGACGTCGTCATTCCGGCGATCCGGCGCTACCGCTCCGACTTGATCCTGGTTTCCGCCGGCTACGATGGTCACTGGGCAGACCCGCTCGGACCGTTGGCATTGTCGGTCGCCGGATATGCGGCGCTGACGAGGCGCCTGATGGCGGCGGCGGAGGAGGTGTGCCGGGGGCGGATTGTGCTGGTGCTCGAGGGGGGCTACAATCTGCGGGCGCTGGCGGCTAGCGTGATGGCATGCCTCGAAGTGCTGGCCAACGAGACCACCGTTGTTGATCCGCTTGGTCCTGCGGACGAACCGGAACCGGACGTTTCCGCGCTGATCGCCCGGATGCGCCAGAACCATCCGTTGCTCGCCGGTCAGAGCGTTCTGTGACCGGTGAACGCGAAGGCGCAAAGACGCAGGAGAAGCGGTCTTAATGGCGCGGCGCTGATCGCCGGTCAGAGCGTTCTGTGACCGGTGAACGCGAAGGCGCGAAGCCGCAAAGACGCAAGAGAGGCAGTCCTGATACTGCGGCGCTGATCGCCCGCATGCGCCAGAACCATCCGTTGCTCGCCGGTCAGAGCGTTCTGTGACCGGTGAATGCGAAGGTGCAAAGACGCAGGAGAAGCGGTCTTGATGGCGCGGCGCTGATCGCCGGTCAGAGCGTTCTGTGACCGGTGAACGCGAAGGCGCAAAGACGCAGGAGAAGCGGTCTTGATGGCGCGGCACTGGACCTGGCGCCTTTGGGGGGAGATTGAGCAAACGTGCGTGAGCCGCGGTCGAAGGAGGCACAATGCAGAATCTTTGCGCCTCCGCGCCTTTGTGTGAGATGAGTAGAAGACATTGATTATGAGCATTGCAGTTATCGACTATGGCGCCGGCAACCTGCGTAGCGTAGTGCGCGCGCTTCAGCGAATCGGCGCGTCCTTTGAAGTGACGAGCGATCCCGATGTGGTCGTCGCCGCGCCAGCCGTGGTGCTGCCCGGCGTCGGTGCAACGCGCGACACCATGCAGAGCCTGGAGCGTCTGGAACTCGTCGCCGCCATTCACGACTCTATCGCGCGTGGCACGCCGTTTCTTGGTATTTGCGTCGGCATGCAGGTGCTTTGCGATCAGAGCGAAGAGTTTGGATTACACCCCTGCCTCGGCATTGTCGGCGGCGCCGTGCGGCGTCTGCCCTCCGATCTCAAAGTGCCGCAGATCGGCTGGAACCAGGTCTGCTGTACGCCGCACGCCGCACAGCACCCGCTCTTTAGCGGTATCGAGGACGGCAGCGATTTCTATTTCGTGCACTCCTACTACTGCGATCTGATCGATGCGCGCGACGTCGCCGCCACGACAGCGTATGGTCTGTCGTTTCCCAGCGCGCTTATCCGCGGCAATCTGGCAGCCGTGCAGTTCCATCCCGAAAAGAGCGGTCGCTGCGGACTGCAACTTCTGACCAACTTCGTCCGATGGGCAGGTGTGGCATAATGGAAATCATTCCGGCTATCGACATCAAAGACGGGCGCTGTGTGCGCCTCTATCAGGGCGATTTCCGGCAGGTCACCGTGTACGACGCCGACCCGGTCGCAGTGGCGCAGCGCTGGATCGATCACGGCGCGCCCCGCCTGCACCTCGTTGATCTCGATGGCGCGCGCAGCGGGCATCCGGTTCATACCGACATCATTCGCGCGATTGCACAATCGGTCGGGGCGCCGGTACAGCTTGGCGGCGGACTGCGTAGCATCGAAACCGTTGAGCGCGCACTCGATCTGGGAGTGCAACGTGTTGTCCTGGGCACGGCAGCCGTCAGAGATCCTGATCTGATCACTCGCCTCGTCGAGCGATACGGTGACGCCATTGCCGTCGCCATCGATGCACGCGATGGTATGGCGGCAACCGCCGGATGGACGGAAACGGTCGCCCTCAGCGCCATAGACCTGCTCGAACGCATGGCGACGCTGGGAGTCCGGCGTATTATCTATACCGACATTTCGCGTGACGGCACCCTTTCGGAGCCGAACGTCGCGGCAACCGGCGCGCTCGTGCGCCCCGGCGGTCCTGCCATTATTGCGTCGGGCGGGATCAGCACGATTGATCATTTGCGTCGCCTGGCTGCGGTTGGCGTCGAGGGCGCGATTGTCGGACGAGCGCTCTACACCGGAGACCTGTCGCTGCGCGAAGCGCTTGCAGCGTTCCAATGAGGAGATGGTATGACGAATCCCGGCAAACCAGGCAGTTCTGCCAGCAAGTACGACGAAGAGCGTCTCCGCGCCGCTGAACAATCGCAATTCGTCTACTTGCAGGGTCAGATCGACGAACTGCGGCGCCTGCTGAAAGAACAATCGAACAAGTATGCCTGGGCGATGGAACAGGTTCGGCGCGTTGAAGCGAGCGTCGCACAGATCGAAGGGTTGCTCGACCACCAGCGCCAGGAAATGACGCAGGCGCTCGACAGCTACCGGCGCGACATTACGGCGCTGCGCAAGGAAGTGGCCGGTGCAATGGTCAAGATCGACGAAGCGCTGCGCCCGATGCGCGACATGCAGGCGCAGATCCAGCAACTCGGCGAAGCGCGCCGCCAGGACCGCGATGCAATAGCGCCGATCTTCGGTCGTATCGATGATCTGGAGCAGCGGATCGGCGCCTGGAATGCGCAGATCAAGGAAGCAGAAGAGCGTCATCGTTCGCTTGCCGCGCGTCTTAACGAGTTCACAGCGGCAGATGAGGCGCTGCGTGACGATATACGCCGGTTGAGTGAGGATCTGCAAATCGAAAAACAGAGCCTGCGTCGCCAGGCGGTCGAGGCGCAACAACTTGTTGCCGACATCCACCCAACACTCGAGGCGCACGCCAGCCGCCTCAGCCGCCTCGACGAAATTCGCCAGCATATCGACCTGTTTGCCGAACAACTGTCGCCACAAATCACCGCGCTGGGCGAACGGATCGATCAGATTATCGGCGAAATCAAGCGCGTCGAGCGCATCTCGACCGAACGGTTCCTGATGAATCAGGAGCGAGTGGAAGAGATTCGCCAGCAACAGGACGAAAAAATCGCGTCAATTGCGGAAGCCGAAGAGCAACATCTGCGGCAGTTGAACGCCTGGCTTGATCGCATCGATGCATGGCTGCGCGAACTGGAACAGCGCCAGAACCGCACTGCCAGCCGCCTTGAGCAGGTTCAGCGCGAGAGCCTCGCCTACCTTGTCGACCTGGAGCACCGCGATGTTCGCCTGGTCGAAACGCTGTTGAACGCGCTGCGCACCCACGCGGACGAAATTCATGCCGAACAGGTTGAACGCGGTCGCACGCCACAATAATGGTTGGAGGCGTTGCCGGAGAAGCATATGCTCAAACGTCGTATCATTCCCTGCCTGGATGTCAAGGCTGGTCGGGTGGTCAAAGGCGTCGCGTTTCTGAACCATCGCGACGCCGGGGATCCGGTTGAACTTGCAGCGGCCTATGATGCCGGCGGCGCGGATGAACTGGTGTTCTACGACATTACCGCCAGCAGCGACGAACGCGACATTATGGTCGATGTCGTCGAACGCACTGCGGCGCAGGTGTTCATTCCACTGACGGTTGGCGGCGGGTTGCGCACCGTTGATGATATGTACCGCATGCTGCGCGCCGGCGCCGATAAGGTGTCGATCAACACCGCTGCCGTGCTTAACCCGCAGCTCATCGAGGAGGGTGCGCGGCGCTTCGGCAGTCAGTGTATCGTGCTCTCGATCGATGCCCGACGGGTCAATACACCGGACGAACCACCGCGCTGGCAGGTTTTCACCCATACCGGGCGCAATCCGCGTCCAACCGGACTCGACGCTATCGAATGGGCGCGACGCGGCGTTGAGTCAGGGGCGGGCGAGATCGTTATCAACAGCATGGACGCCGATGGCGTCGGCGGCGGGTATGATCTCGATCTCCTGCGCGCGATAGCGGATGTCGTCAGTGTGCCGGTCATCGCCTCCGGCGGCGTCGGTTCACCGGAGCATATGTACGCCGGTCTTGTCGAAGGGCGCGCCGATGCTGTTCTCGCAGCGTCGATCTTCCACTTTGGCGCGTATACGATACAGGATGTCAAACGGTACCTGGCGGAACGCGGCGTGCCGGTGCGGATGCCGGTACAGGTTGAAGGTTGAACGTTGAACGTGGGAAGGTGAAGGCGCGAGGCGCGGGGCAAGAGGCGAGAGGGGTGCAGATGGGACGGTAGAAGCCCCTTCGTACCCCTTCGTGCCCTTGGTGGATGGCAGGGGCAGGCAAAGGAAGAGAGAAGATAGAAGGCGGGCGCGCGGGAAGGCGGGAAGGTGAAACTTCCGCTTAACCCCTCACCCCTCACCCCTGACACAACGCATAGCGGCAGGATGGCGTCTATGTCCGACCAAATCACAATCATCATCCGCTACTTCGCAGCGCACCGCGACATTACCGGTTGCAGCAGCGAAACGCTCACTCTGGACTCTGGCGCAACAGTCGGCGCGCTATGGGAGATGCTGACCGAACGCTACCCGCGTCTTGCCGGGTACAGCGGGCGATTGCTGTTTGCCGTCAATCAGGAGTTCGCTTCGCCGGACCACGCCCTGCACGATGGTGATGAGGTCGCCTTCATTCCTCCGGTGAGCGGCGGCGCACCCAACGCCTTCACCGTCACGTCCGCCCCGCTCGATCCTGCGCCGCTTGTCGCGCTCGTGCAGGCGCCCGATATGGGGGCGATCGTCACGTTTGCCGGCGTGGTCCGTGACAATTTTGGCGGACACAAAACCGCATTTCTGGAGTACGAAGCATACCCCGGTATGGCGGAAACCGTGCTCGCCCAGATCGCCGCCGAAGCGCGCGCTCGCTGGCAGACCGGCGCCATCGCAGTCCACCATCGGATCGGTCGGCTGGAGATTGGCGACACGGCGGTTCTGGTCGTCGTTGCTGCGCCGCACCGCCGCGAAGCCTTTGAGGCGGCTGAATGGATTATGGATCGTATCAAAGAAATCGCGCCGATCTGGAAGAAAGAACACTGGGCGGACGGCGACGCCGAGTGGGTCGGCGATGAGAAAGAGCGCAGACAGATGGCGCCTCGAAGCGTATCTGAAAATCCGCCTCGTGAGGTACAGCCGGAGTAGGCGAAGGCAATGCCTTTTCGTCAGAATGAGGAATAGCAATAGTTGAGCCAGCGACGGGGAAGCGTCGTCATACGGCAGTGATCGCAGAGTAACACGGATCAGGCGGACTCAACCTTGCTCTGAGCGGTTTTCGGCACGAGGGCGCGGGTCGCCAGCACATGCTGCGTCTGATCGACCGATGGACGCGGCGGAACGATCAATACCTTATCGATCCGCCGGCCATCCATATCGACCACCTCGAAGGAGTACCCTTCCCATTTGACGCTGTCGCCAACATTTGGAATGCGACCGAGCAGCGCCAGTACGAAACCGGCGAGTGTCTCGAAATCATGCTCACGCACAAGAGCATCAGCAGGAGGCAATTTGAGACGCTCGTGCAGATCGGTGAAGGGAGTCAACCCATCGACCAGGTAACTGCCGTCGTCGCGCCGCACGATCGACTCACTGATCTCATCGTACTCGTCCGAAATGTCGCCAACCAGTTCTTCGAGCATATCTTCGATGGTAATCACCCCGGCAACCTGGCCGTACTCGTCGAGCACAATCGCAAGCGCATTGCGGTTCTGCTTCAGTTGTTGGAACGCCCGCGCGGCGCGCTGACTTTCGATCACATACATCGGCGGGCGCAGCAATTCCCGCAGGTTCGGCGACTCACATTCCCCCCAGAACGCAAGCAGATCCTTGATGTACAGAATGCCGATCACATGATCGAGCGTTCCTTCGTACACCGGAATGCGCGAATAGCCCGACTCGGCGGCGATCTTCAACGCCTCTTCCAGCGGCGTGTCGATGTCGATGGCGGTAATCTGCGTGCGCGGCGTCATCAGCGAACGCACCGTCCGGTCGCTGAACTTGAAGACGTTATGGATCACCGTCTGCTCGGAGTCCGCCACCGTGCCCTCAGCGGCGCCCTCGCGCACCAGCGCCATAATGTCGTCCTCGGTGACGGGCGTTTCGGCGACGTTATGACGACCAAGCAGGCGCAGCACCACATCGGTCGAGAAGGTCAGAAACATGACGGCTGGCGCCACCAGGCGCGCCAGCAGCGCCATAAGCGGAGCAACCGCCGCAGCGACCCGTTCGGCATTTTGCAATGCCAGGCGCTTGGGAACCAACTCGCCAACGATGAGCGAGAGATAACTGATACTCAGCGCCACAATTGCAGGCGCCAGCGCGCCGGCATAAGGCGCCAGCGCAGGAAAATCCCGCAACCAGACGGATATCACTCGCACAATGCTCGCGCCGCCAAATACAGCCGCAAATGTGCCAAACAAGGTGATGCCGACCTGGACAGTCGAAAGAAAACGACTCGGCGACTCGAGCAGCGCAAGCGCCGCGCGCGCGCCGCCATCACCTCGTTCCGCCTGTTGCTCGAGCCGGCCCTTGCGCGCAGAGACCACCGCGATCTCCGATGCGGCAAAGAAGCCATTGGCGACGATCAACAACAGTATCAGAAGGCTTTCGAGGAGGATATTGGAATGTTCAGAGTCTGTCATACGATTGTCCGGCAGACGATGACGCCAGCGCCTGCCGCATATATGAAGTATACCGTTTGCACAGCGCCTGTCAAGTGATTGCCAGAGGCGGAGTCGAGGCCGGAATTGTCAGGCGGCAAGAAAGAGCATCCCTGCTGCGATGCGCCTGGGTTGGCGACCACCCCGCTTCCTGCACTATGCTTTCCCTGGCGGTGTGGAAACCTCCACTCTGCTGGCAAAAGTACGGGTGTATAATGAAACTCGTTAAACTCTGAGATGAGTTCCGTATGCAACTGGCATTCAACAACCTGTGGCGCCGTAAAACGCGCACGCTGCTGACAATGCTCGGCATCGCCGTCGGCGTCGCCGCAGTGATCGCGCTCTCGACGTTTGGCGAGGGCATGGCGAGCGGTTTCGAGAGCCTTTCGTCGGCATCCGGCGCCGATCTGCAGGTGGCGCAGAAAGACGCCGCCATGATCATTCTGAGCGTGATCGACGAGGATGTTGGCGATGAATTGCGCCAGGTTCCAGGCGTCGCCGAGGTTGCAGGCACAATCGCTTCCCTGGCGCAGTTGCCGGAGTCACCCTATTTTGTGGTCATGGGCGAAGACCCGCGCGGCTTTGCCGTGCAGCACTACCGCATCATCGAAGGACGACCGATCATAGGGCGGCGTGAGGTGATGCTCGGCAAAATGACCGCCACGCATTTCAAGAAGGGGATTGGCGACACCTTTCGCATCAACGATTTCGGCTACCGCGTCGTCGGAGTCTACGAAACCGGCGTTGGCTTCGAGGACGGTGGTGCAGTCATCCACCTGGCGGATGCGCAACGCCTGTTCGATATGCGGCGGCGGGTCAGTTACTTCAGCCTGAAAGTGCGCGATCTGAGCGCCATCGATGAGGTGCGCCGGGAGATTGAAGCGCGCTTCGACGATCTGGCGGTCACGCGCAGCGGCGAGCCGTCGCGCCAGGACGAGATCATCGGGCTTTACCGTTCGCTCGGCTGGTTCCTCGGCATCTTCGCCGTCCTCGTCGGCGGCCTCGGCATGATGAACGCTATGCTGATGAGCGTCTTCGAGCGCACTCGTGAAATTGGGGTGTTGCGGGCGCTTGGCTGGCGGCGGCGGCGCGTGCTCGGCATGATCCTCAGCGAAGCGCTGATTGTGGCCGGTCTTGGCGGGTTGCTTGGCGTCGGCATGGGCGTTGGTCTGATCGCGCTGAGCCGCATGTCGCCGGCTGTCGCCAATATGCTGCCAGCAACCATTCCGCCCTCGCTCTTCGTGCAGGGTATGGTCACGGCGTTGCTCCTCGGGGCGGTTGGCGGTGCCTACCCGGCGTGGCGTGCGGCGCAACTCGCGCCCATCGAAGCGATGCGTCAGGAAAGCGGCGTCAGCGTCCATTGGGGGCGCTGGTCGCGCCTGCTGGCACAGTTGTTCCGCGGCGCGTTCCGCAACATGTGGCGCCGCCCAACGCGCACGCTGATGACCGCCGCCGGGCTGGGGATTGGCGTGGGGTTCATTGTGCTGCTGCTGGCGCTGACGGTTGGCGTGCAGGGGGAGTTTACCCGTCTGTTGAGCGGCGGGCAGATGGATATCGTCGCCCAGCAGGCGCGCATATCGGACGTGTCGCTCTCGGTCGTCGATGAACGTCTGGCGGTGCAGATCGCCGGTCGCCCCGGCATCCGCTCGGTGTCAGGATTCCTCTTCGGCGTCACATCACTTCCCGATCTGCCGTTTCTGATGGTGTACGGCATCGATCCGCGCGAAGCGTACATCGAGCAGTACCGCGTTGTCGAAGGACGCGCGATCGAACGGCAGAACGAAGTGATGATTGGACGGCTGACCGCCAACGGGCTGAAGAAAAGCGTCGGCGATAAACTGCAGTTCGGCGGCTCGACCTACCGCATTGTCGGAATCTACGAGAATGGTTCAGCCTATGAGGACGCTGGCGTGGCGATTACGCTCAAAGATGCGCAGCGTCTGTTCCGCAAGCCGCGCCAGGTGTCGTTCCTTGGCATTCAGTTGATCGATCCGGAGCGTGCGCCGCAGATCGCCGCCGAACTCGAAGCCGCCTTTCCTGATCTGATGATCAGCGCCTCCGCCGAACATACAAACCGGATGCAGGACTTCGCAACGATGCGGGCGATGTTCGGCGCGCTGGCAGTGTTGACGCTGGTGGTCGGCGGGATTGTGATGATGAATGTGATGATGATGAGCGTCTTCGAGCGCACTCAGGAGATTGGCGTTCTACGGGCGCTTGGGTGGCGCAGCGGGCGCGTGTTGCGCATGGTGCTCGCCGAGTCGCTGGCGCTCAGCCTGCTGGCAGGCGTGGCCGGCCTGGCAATTGGCGTGGCGCTCGGCGGATTGCTCCAGATGGCGCCGCTGTACGGTCCGTTCCTGACGGTCGTCTATACGCCCGATCTGCTGGTGCAGACGCTGGTATTCGCACTGGCGCTCGGCGCTATCGGCGGCGTCTACCCGGCATGGCGCGCAACGCGCCTCCAGCCAATCGATGCGTTGCGGTACGAGTGAGGCGCGAGGCAAGAGGTGACCGGGTTGAAGGTGCGAAGACAGTAGGGGCGCGCCCACGTGTACTCTTGAGGTCTTCACTAGAGGTTTGGTTCTTGCCATTGAACGGCGCCGGCGGAAAGGTTCGGTCTCGCTCCGAAGGCGCCGCCCGACTTCAGGGGTCCTGGATGGATGAAGGAACGTTTGGGTTGCAGGCGGGAAGGTGCGACAGTTGATCGGTATCCCTGACCGGTTTTTTGGTTCATCCGCTTCTCCGGATAACAGACAGGATGCACGTCATGATCGACACCCCGGTTGTAGTCGAAACCCGCCATCTGACCCGGATCTACGGTGATGGAACCGACGTCCGGGCATTGGACGATGTGAGCCTGACGATTCACGCTGGCGAGTTTCTTGCGATTGTCGGTCCGTCGGGATCGGGCAAATCGACATTGCTCAACCTGATCGGCGCGCTTGATCGCCCGACCAGCGGCGAGGTGCTGATCAGCGGCACGCCGCTCTCGCAGGTGCGCGACATCGATCAGTTCCGTGGACGCACGATTGGATTCGTTTTCCAGACGCACAACCTGATACCGACACTCACCGCCGCCGAGAATGTCGAAATCCCGATGTACGAGACGGGCATGGGGCGCGGGGAACGCCGCGCACGCGCGCGCGAACTGCTGGAACTCGTCGGTCTGGCGGCGCGCGCCGACCACCTGCCCAACCAACTGTCGGGAGGCGAACGCCAGCGCGTTGCGATTGCGCGCGCGCTCGCCAATCGCCCGACGATTGTGCTGGCAGATGAGCCAACCGGCAATCTCGACTCGAAAACAACCGACGACATCATGGCGCTGTTGCGGCAGTTGAACCGCGAACACGGCACGACGCTGATCGTGGTGACCCACAACCACGAAGTGGCGCTGGCGGCGCGTCGGATCATCACCCTGCGCGATGGACGCATTCAAAGCGATCAAACAGTGCATAGCACCATCGAGAGCGAACTGCTCGACTTCAAGAGTTCACCGCTGGGGCAGACCATTCTGCGTGGCGAAACGCTGCCCGATGAACTGGCGGATGTTGCGCCGAAGTTGCGTGAGTTGCTGGCACGGTTGTGAGGGTTAGGCATCCCCTCCATCCGGCGGGGATGACATCCGTTTTGGGGATGAAAAACCTATACTTCTGGAGGTTTTGTTCAAAAACTCACAATGGTATACTGCGTCATAAACATAACCCGAAGCATCTAAACTGTCCCCCGGACGGCGCGCCCAACGCAGACGAAACTATAGAGTCACCGATTAGGCGCCCGCAAATGTGCAAAAGCGCTGAGCGTTTCCATTTTTATTCCTTGCAATCAGGCGCTCCAGGGGTTATGCAGGGCGACCGTACAGTCTGTGTCAAGGAGAGGACCCGATGAAAGATCTGATTCAACGATCACGGAAAAGCTTCACCGTCGTGCAACCGATTGAGTCGGACGTGCCGGACAACGTCTGGGTCAAGTGCCCGTCGTGCCGGGAGTTGATCTACCACAAGCAACTGGCCGAGCGTATGAAGGTGTGTCGCTGTGGCTACCACATGCGCCTGACGGCGCGTGAGTGGCTGGCGCTGCTGGACGAGGGGTCATTCGTTGAGCACGATGCGCACCTGCGCCCCACCGATCCGCTTGGGTTCGTCTCGCCTAAAGAAGCGTATGCCGACAAACTGCGCGAAGCGCAGCGCCGCACCGGTCTCGCCGATGTCGTGGTCAGCGGCGTTGGCAGCATCGAAGGACACCGGCTGTCGGTTGCCGTGTGCGATTTCGACTTTATCGGCGGTTCGATGGGCAGCGTCTTCGGCGAGAAGATGGCGCGCGCAGCCGAGCGCGCTGCGGCGCTTGGCATTCCATTGCTGACCATCAACACCAGTGGCGGGGCGCGCATGCAGGAAGGCGTGATCGCCCTGATGCAACTGGCAAAGGTCAATATGGCGCTGACTCGCCTGGCAGCCGCGCGGCAGCCGCACATTGCGGTGCTGGTCGATCCGTGCTACGGCGGCGTCACTGCGTCCTACGCCTCGGTCGCCGACATTATCATTGCCGAGCCGGGCGCGAACATCGGTTTCGCCGGTCGCCGCGTGATTGAGCAGACGATCCGCCAGAAGCTGCCGGCGGATTTCCAGACTGCGGAGTTCATGCTGCAGCACGGCATGGTCGATATGGTGACGCCACGCGGCGAGTTGCACGGCGTGCTGGCAAAACTGCTGTGCCTCTACGCCGCTGAAGGTCGCACCGGCATCCGTCCGTCCGAGCCGGCTCCACCGGCGCTGGCTTCTATCTGAAATGCGGAGCTGAAGAGAGACCATGACACAGACGCTTACTCCCTGGGACAAAGTGCAACTCGCACGCCATATGCAGCGCCCGCGCACGCTCGATTACATCCGCGGGTTGTGCGACGACTTCGTTGAACTGCATGGGGACCGCCGCTACGGTGATGATGCGGCGATTGTCGGCGGCGTGGCAACCTTCGAAGGGCGGACGGTTGTACTGGTGGGGCATCAGAAAGGGCACGACGCGCGCGAGAATATCCGGCGCAACTTTGGCATGCCGCATCCCGAAGGGTACCGTAAGGCGCTGCGGCTGTTCCAGCATGCCGAAAAATTCGGTTTCCCGGTGATCTGTTTCGTTGACACGCCGGGCGCAAACCCGAATCGTGACTCGGAGGAGCGCGGGCAGGCAAACGCCATTGCCGAGAATATTCTCGTTATGGCCGGGTTGAAGACCCCGATCATCGTGTGTGTGATTGGTGAAGGCGGCAGTGGCGGCGCACTGGCGATCGGCGTCGGCGACCGAATCCTGATGCTGGAACATGCAATCTACTCGGTCGCGTCACCCGAAGCGGCAGCCTCGATTATTTGGCGCGACTCGGCGAAAGCGCCCGACGCGGCGCGCGCGATGCGAATTACCGCGCAGGATCTGCTGGAACTGGGGATCATCGACGAGATCGTCCCAGAACCATCGGGCGGCGCGCATACCGATATGGCGACCATGGTTGCAACGCTGGGGGACTCGATCCGTCGCCATCTGGCCGAATTGCTGACGCTGGATATCGAGACGCTGTTAGAGCGTCGCTACACGCGCTATCGAGCGATCGGACGCTACGAAGAGGATGGTCGCCAGACCGTTTTTGCCTAGGGACTACGTTGTAACTGGCGCTGCGATGATACGTATGCAGTTTTGAACGAAAACAACGAGTAGTAGTCCGCCGGATCATGGCTGTGGCAGGTCCATCAGCGATGCCTCCGGCGATTCCCCTGACGCGGTTCCCGCAATGACTGGTTGATCGGCGTCACGCGCAGGCCGCTCAGGGCAGAATGCGCGTATTCAGAAGCCAGAGATCTGTGGCGCTGCCACAGTGCCCATACCGCAGTGTGGCGGGCGCCACAGGAATGAGGAGAGAAGTCCATGAGCACGATGCGACGTCACGATCGCCTGGAAGGAAAGGTGGCGCTGATCACGGGCGGCGCTGGCAACATCGGCGAAGTCATTACGCGCAGGTTTCTGGCGGAAGGTGCGACTGTCGTTATTACGGGGCGCAATGCAGAAAAACTTGTGGCGTATCGCCGTCGTCTGATCGACGAAGAGCAGGTTACGCCCGAGCGCGTCGTTGCGCTGCGGATGGACGGCAGCGACATCAAACAGGCGCGCGCGGGCGTTGCACAGATTGTCAATGGCGGAGTAGATGTTCCTGTTCCGCTCCGCCGTATCGATATCCTGGTCAATAACGCCGGTAGCACCGGGCCGCGTCGTCGCCTGGTCGATATTCCACTCGAACCGTCGGAAGTGCAACCGCCGGATACCGAGACGCTGGCACAGGCGGTCGGTAATCTGGTTGGCATTGCCTGGAACCTGACGCGCGCGGCAGCCCCGCATATGCCGCCAGGCGGCAGTGTGATCAATATCTCGACGATCTTTTCCCGCACCGATTACTACGGGCGCATTGCATATGTCGCGCCCAAGGCGGCGCTCAATGCGCTCAGCGACGGATTGGCGCGCGAACTGGGTCCCCGTGGCATCCGCGTCAATACCATCTACCCCGGACCGATCAATAGTGATCGCATCCATACGATGTTTCGGGCGATGGATGCGCTCAAAGGGCAACCAGAGGGCGACACCGCCAGCAGTTTCTTGAGGATCATGCGGCTGGGACGCGCCGATCAGCGCGGCGAGGTGGTCAAACGCTTCCCTTCCCCCGTCGATGTCGCCAATACTGCGGTGTTTCTTGCCAGCGATGAATCGGCGGCGTTCACCGGTCATGCCTTCGAGGTGACGCATGGCATGGATGTGCCAACCGAAAGTCGCACGACGTTCGTGTCGCGCCCCGGTCTGCGCAGCGTTGATGCTACCGGCAAAGTCGTCCTGATCTGCGCCGGCGATCAGGCCGATGATGCGATTGCGCTGGCTGACGCGCTGCGCTCCTGCCGCGCGACGGTCGTCGTCGGGTTCCGCGATCCGCACGCGATGGAAAAGGCGTCGGCGCTCCTGCGCGAACCACGCCACGCGCTCGCCGCCGATATGTATGGCCGCCCGGCAATGGTCGCCGAAACGCGTCTGGTGCATCTTGATCCGCTCGACTCACGCGCCGCCGCGCACACGCTCGAGCAGATCCGCACTGAATTGGGCGCTATTCACCACGCTGTGATTCTGCCGGGGTTGAGCCGCCACGCTCCCACTGCAAGCCTGATCGATGTGGACGATCAGGTGATCGAGCGCTTCTTGCAACAGGAGCTGGTGGGGACGATTGCACTGGCGCGCGAATTGGCGCGCTTCTGGGAGGAACATCCCTCCGGCGCGCAGATGCATCGCGTGCTGTTCGTCAGCAATCCCGATGATCAGCAGGGCAACCAGTATAGCGCCATTCTGCACACTGCGGTCGAGCAGTTGGTGCGCGTCTGGCGCCATGAGAGCGAGTACGACTCGGTCAATCCGGCGCATCAGCACAACGGTCAACCGGTCGCAGCAGTGTGGGCGAATCAACTGATCCGTTATGTGAACGCTGAAACTGCCAATCTTGACTTTACCTGCGCCTGGGTGGCAAAATTGTTGGGCAGTGACCGACGCATTGCTGAGATCAATCTCTATCTTCCCGAGGAAATCGTCGGCACGATTGGCGTGCACAATCCCGGATTTGGGTGGGCGGAAAGTCTGTTTGGTCTGCATATGGGAAAGGTGGCGCTGATCACCGGCGGCAGCGCCGGCATTGGCGGGCAGATCGGGCGCTTGCTGGCGCTCTCGGGCGCGCACGTGATGCTGGCGGCGCGCAACGCCGATCAACTGGAGCAGATGCGCGCGTCGATCGTGCGCGAGGTGCGCGATGCCAGTTACCCGGACGCCGAGTCGCGCGTGGCGATCTTCCCCGGTAGCGATGTCGGAGACATCGAAGGACTCGAACGGCTGGTCAGCCATACCCTGCGTGTGTTCGGCAAGGTGGATTACCTGATCAATAATGCAGGCATCGCCGGCGCCGAAGAGATGGTGATCGATATGCCGGTGGACGCCTGGCGCCATACGCTGCGCACCAATCTGATCAGTAACTATGCGCTGCTGCGCCGCCTGGCGCCACAGATGAAGGCGGCAGGCGGCGCGTATGTGCTGAACGTCTCGTCCTACTTCGGCGGCGAAAAATATGTGGCGATCCCGTACCCCAATCGCTCGGATTACGCCGTCAGCAAGGCGGGTCAGCGCGCAATGGTCGAAAGCCTGGCGCGCTTCCTCGGTCCTGAGATTCAGATCAACGCGATTGCTCCTGGTCCGGTGGAAGGCGAACGTCTGAAAGGCGCCGGCAACCGTCCTGGCTTGTTCATGCGCCGCGCCCGGCTGATTCTCGAAAACAAACGGCTCAACGACGTCTTTGCTGCGCTGCTCGCGTCGCATCACGAGGGAGCGACGATTGCCGCTCTGCTGCCCGACCTGTTTGCCAACGATTTGCAGGCGATCGCCGATAATCCGGCGCTGCCGATGTCGCTGCGCCGCCTGGCGACGATGCTGCGCGAAACGAGTGACGCCGGCGGAAGCGCTCAGTCGTACCTGATGAATGCCACGATTGCGCGGAAACTGCTCAATCGCCTGGAAAATGGCGGGTATGTCACCTCGCACGACCGGCGTTCATTGACGGTCGAGCCGCCTGAGCCGTTCTTCACCGAGGCGCAGATCGAACGCGAAGCGATCAAGGTGCGCGATGGCATTCTGGGTATGCTTCACCTGCAACGGATGCCGACCGAGTTCGATGTGGCGCTGGCAACGGTCTTCTATCTGGCAGACCGGAATGTGACCGGCGAGACGTTCCACCCGTCGGGCGGGTTGCGTTTCGAGCGCACGGTCACCGAAGGCGAGCTGTTCGGTAAACCGGGGCAGCAGCGCCTGGAACGCCTGGCAGGCAGCGTCGTGTACCTGATTGGCGAGCACCTGCGCCAACACCTGCTGCTGCTAGCGCGCACCTTCCTCGAAGAAATCCACGTCGCGCGCGTGGTGCTGCTGACGGAAACCGCACAGGCGGCGACCGAACTGGCCGCCGAACTGTCCGACTATGAAGCCGCCGGGCGTTTCGTCGTCATCCCGACGCGCGGCGACATCGAAGGCGGGATTGATCGGGCGATGGCGGAGTACGGTCGCCCCGGTCCCGTGATCTCAACGCCGTTCCGCCCGCTGCCAACCCGCGCCCTGAGCGCCCAAAACGGCGATTGGAGCGAGGTGCTGACGACCGCCGAGTTCGAGGAACTGGTCGAACAGCATATCACTCATCACTTCCGCGTGGCGCGCAAAGCAGGGTTGATCGAGGGCGCGAACGTTACGCTGGTGACGCCGCCAACCTCGGCGCGTTCAACATCTGAGGAGTTCGCGCTGGCAAACTTCGTCAAAACGACGCTTCACGCGCTCACGGCAACCGCTGGCGCCGAAAGTGAACGCACGATGCCGCACGTGCCGGTCAATCAGGTGGACCTGACGCGGCGCGCGCGCAGTGAGGAGCCGCGCACACCGGCGGAAGAGGAAGAGGAATTGCAGCGCTTCGTGAATGCCGTGCTGCTGACGAGCGCGCCGCTGCCGACGCCGCTCGAAAGCCGCTACCGGGCGCGCATCTATCGCGGAAATGCGATTACAGTGTAAATACAGGGATCTTGTCAGGAGAAAAAGACTTATGACCACCATCGAATCTGCTCTTCGCCCGCCGCGCATCAATCCGGTGCGCACCCGCGCCGATTGGGAGGCGCAGCGCCAGGCTGCGCTTACCGACCCGGGCGCGTTCCATGGCGCGATTGCTCGCAGCGCCATTCACTGGTATGACCGTAACCTTGGCGCGTGGATCACCTGGGATGAAGAGGGTGGTTGCTGGAAAGGATTGCGTCACAGCGACGGCGCACCGGTCGATGTGCCGTATGGACCGGAGTACGAACCGTGGGAACGCGCCTTCAACGGTGATGATCCGCCCTTCTATCGCTGGTTCGAGGGCGGGTTGACCAACGCCTGCTTCAATGAGGTGGATCGCCACGTACTCACCGGCTATGGCGATGAGGTGGCATTCTACTTCGAGGGCGACCGCTGGGACTCGTCGCTCAACAACGGTCGTGGCGGTCCGGTCATCAGTTTTGCCGTGACGCGCAAGCAGTTGCTGCTCGAAGTCGTCAAGGCGGCGCAGGTGCTGCGCGACCTGGGGCTGAAGATGGGCGATCGCATCGCTCTGAATATGCCCAACATCATGGAGCAGATCTACTACACCGAAGCCGCTAAGCGCCTGGGTATCATCTACACGCCGGTGTTCGGCGGCTTCTCCGACAAGACCCTCAGCGACCGCATTCACAATGCCGGCGCACGGCTGGTGATCACCAGCGATGGCGCCTATCGCAATGCACAGGTTGTTCCCTACAAAGAGCAGTATACCGATCAGGCGCTCGATAAGTTCGTGCCGGTCGAAACGGCGCTGGAGATCATCGAAGCGGCGCTGAGCGGCGGCGAGGGTTCGCCGACGCCGGGCGCAGCGCTCCTGACGCCGGATCAGATTAAGACCATTCTGTCTCAGGTGCGCGAAGCGCTCAAAGAAGACATCACGATCGAGCGCAGCGACGCGATGCGCGCCGTCGGGCGCGCTATTGAGGGATTGACCGGCGTCGATGCGCTGGCGCAGTCGCGCGCGCGCACGGCGGTCGCACAGGCGCTGGTCAATACGCCGCCGCGCGTCGATGCGGTGATCGTTGTGCGCCATACGGGCCAGGATATTTTGTGGCGACCGGAACGCGATCGCTGGAGTCATGAGTTGACCGCAAAAGCGCTGGAGACCATTCTGGCGAATGCGCGCGCCGCTGGCGTCGAGGTCCACAGCGAAGAGGAACTGCTCAACCTGCCGACCGCACAGTTCGTGAAGGCGCTCTATGCCACCAGCCGCGCCGAACCGCTCGACGCCGAATATCCGATGTTTATCATCTATACATCGGGCAGCACCGGCAAACCCAAAGGCGTGGTCCACGTCCACGGCGGGTATGTCGCCGGCGTCGCCTACACGATGAAGGTCAGTTTCGACGCCGAACCGGGCGATACGATCTATGTCGTCGCCGATCCTGGCTGGATCACGGGTCAGAGCTACATGATCTGCGCGACGCTGGCAACGCGCTGCACCGGCATCATTACCGAAGGCTCGCCGGTCTTCCCGTCCGCCGGGCGCTTTGCCAGCATCATCGAACGCTACAAAGTGCGCGTCTTCAAAGCAGGCGTGACCTTCCTCAAGACGGTGATGTCCGACCCGCAGAACACGGCGGATGCGCGCCAGTACGATATGTCGTCGCTGCGCGTCTGCACCTTCTGCGCCGAGCCGGTCAGCCCCGCAGTGCAGCAGTTCGGCATGGAACTGATGTCGCCGCAGTACATCAACTCGTACTGGGCAACGGAACACGGCGGCATCGTCTGGACGCACTTCTACGGCAACGAGGACTTCCCGCTGCGCCCCGATGCGCATACTTACCCGCTGCCCTGGATCGCGGGCGAAGTCTGGGTGCTCGAAGGCGGCGACCGCGATGCAGCCGGCGTTGAGGCGCCGCGCTATCGAATCGCCGATTATGAGGAGAAGGGCGAAATCGTGATTGCAGCGCCCTATCCCTATCTGACGCGCACGATCTGGGGTGATGTCAAAGGATTCGAGGCATGGGTCGCCGCCCTCCAGAGCGGCAATGGGGCGCAGGTTCCTCGCTGGCGCGGCGATGCCGAGCGCTTCATCAAAACCTACTGGCGGCGTGGTCCCAACGGTGAGTGGGGGTATATCCAGGGCGACTTCGCAATGAAGTATCCCGACGGTTCCTTCACCCTCCACGGTCGCTCCGATGACGTAATCAACGTGTCGGGGCATCGCATGGGCACCGAGGAGATCGAAGGCGCTATTCTGCGTGACAAGATTATCACGCCGGACTCGCCGGTCGGCAACTGTATCGTTGTCGGTGCGCCGCACCGTGAGAAGGGATTGACGCCGGTCGCATTCATTCTGACTGCGCCCGGACGTAAATTGAGCGGTGAGGATCGCCGCCGCCTCAATGAACTGGTGCGCAACGAAAAGGGCGTGGTCAGCGTGCCGGAAGACTATATCGAGGTTAGCGCCTTCCCGGAGACGCGCTCCGGCAAGTATATGCGGCGCTTCCTGCGCAACCTGATGCTCGATGAGCCGCTTGGCGACACCACCACGCTGCGCAACCCCGAGTCGCTGAAAGAAATTGCCGAGAAGATCGAGGCGTGGAAGCGTAAGCAGCGTATGGCGGAGGAGCAGCGCATCTTCGAGCGCTATCGCTACTTCCGCATCGAGTACCACGTGGTGCGTGAGCCGTGGACATCTTCGGGCAACGGGAGCGCAGCAGCACAGAAAGCGCTGACGCAGCGCATTGCGATTGTGACCGTCACCAATCCGCCGGTCAACGCGCTCAACGAGCGTGCCCTCGACGAACTGAACACCATCGTCGATCATCTGGCGCGGCGCGAGGACGTGGCGGCGGTCATCTTCACCGGCAGCGGCACGAAGAGTTTCGTGGCAGGCGCCGACATCAAGCAGATGCTCGAAGAGATGCATACCGTTGAAGATGCCATGGCGCTGCCCAATAATGCGCACCTGGCGTTCCGCAAGATCGAGACGATGAACAAGCCCTGCATCGCGGCAATCAATGGCGTGGCGCTTGGCGGCGGTATGGAGTTCGCGCTTGCCTGCCACTACCGGATCGCCGACCTGCACGCCGAGTTCGGTCAGCCGGAGATCAATCTGCGGTTGCTGCCCGGGTACGGCGGTACGCAGCGTCTGCCGCGCCTGCTCTACAGCCGTCGTGGCGAAGCCGGGCTGATCAAGGCGCTGATGATCATTATGGGCGGGCGCACCCTGAACGCCGAGCGCGCCTATGAGATCGGGCTGGTCGATAAGGTGGCCCACGGTCACGAGGAAGCGCTCACCCTTGCCGCGCAGATGGCGCGCGAGATGATCCTGGAGGAACGCAACGGCAAACCGACCGAACTCCGGGTCATCCCTAATACGTCGGATGATCCAACAACCTTCTTCTCGCCGTTCCACGATCCGGCGACGGCCGGCGAAGGGCTGTGGCCCCCGCTGCCTGAAGCCTATGCGCTGCGTCGCCAGTTGACGGCGCAGTGGGAAGCGCCCGACCCCACAATGGCGGAACTGCTCGAAAAGGCGCTGCGCGACCCGCTGATCACGCGCCTCACCAATCAGGCACAGTGGGCAGGGCGCAGCAAGGCAATCGAGCGGATCATCGACTCGCTGCGCACCGGCTTCACCAGGGGCCTCCTGGCAGGGCTGGAGCGTGAGGCGCGCCTGTTCGCCGAAGCGGTCGTCGCTCCTGATGAAGGCAAAGCCGGGATTCAGGATTTCCTGGATAAGCGCAGCGCACCGCTGCCAACGCGCCGCCGTATCCATCTGACGCCCGACGAGGAGAAGCGTATGATCGACGCCGGTATGCTCCTGCCGATTGAGGCGCCATTCTTCCCCGGCGTCACACCGATCCCTGTGGCGCAGTACGCGATGGCGGTGGTGCGTGATGAAGTCACTGGCGCGCCAGTTCACGGCGATCCGATCAAGGCGGAAAAGCAGATCATCATCCCGGTCGAGAAACCTGGTCCGAACGACGTCCTGCTCTATATCCTGGCATCAGAGGTCAACTTCAACGACATCTGGGCGATTACCGGCGTGCCGGTCAGCCAGTTCGACGAGCACGACCGCGACTGGCACGTGACCGGCTCTGGCGGCATTGGGCTGATCGTCTCGGTCGGCGAAGAGGTTAAGCGCGAAGGACGACTGAAAGTTGGCGACCTGGTGGCGATCTACTCTGGTCAGAACGATCTTCTGTCACCGCTGGTCGGTCTTGACCCGATGGCAGCAGACTTCGTCATCCAGGGATACAACACTCCCGATGCGTCACACCAGCAGTTTATGGTGGCGCAGGCGCCGCAGTGCTTCCCGGTGCTGCCCGACCTGACACTTGAGGCTGCCGGATCGTACATGCTGAACCTGGGAACAGTCTACCGCGCACTGTTTACCACCCTCAAGATTCAGCCCGGTCGTCGCATTTTCGTTGAGGGCGCCGCAACCGGCACCGGTCTGGATGCGGCACGATCGGCAGCACGCAACGGGCTGTATGTCACCGGCATGGTCAGCTCGCAGGAGCGCGCGGCGGTTGTGCGCGCCGCCGGCGCAGTTGGGACGATCAATCGGCGCGATCCGCGGTATGCCGGCATCTTCACCCGCGTGCCCGAAGATCGGGCAAAGTGGGCGGAGTGGGAAGCTGCCGGTCGGGCGCTGCTCGAAGACTATCGGGCGCAGAACGGCGGCCACCTGGCTGATTATGCCGTGTCGCACGCAGGCGAAACAGCGTTCCCGCGCAGTTTTCAGTTGCTCGGCGAGCCGCACGATGGCCACATCCCAACCCTGACGTTCTACGGCGCATCGAGCGGCTACCACTTCACCTTCCTCGGCAAGCCAGGCGCTGCTGATCCGGTGGAGATGTTGCGCCGGGCAGGGTTGCGTGCCGGTGAAGCGGTGATGATCTACTACGGCGTCGATGACCGGTCGTACCTGGGAGACGAGGGGTATGAGTCGGGTGTTGCGCCGGATGCCCTGGAGCGCCGCGCAACCCTCGTCGATCAGGTCGGTCTGGAGGCGATCGAGTCGGCGCGCGCAATGGGCGCCCGCATTGTGGTCGTCACCTACACCGACGCGCAACGTGAATTTGTGCTGAGCCTGGGGTTCGGCGCGTCGCTCAAAGGTGTCGTCAGCCTGGAAGAATTGCAGCGCCGCTATGGTGACGAGTTCGATTGGCCCGAGACCATGCCGCCGCTGCCCGATGCAAAGAGCGACATCAACGGGTTCAAGGCGGCGGTGCGGCGCTTCAATGATCTGACGTTCAAGCCGCTAGGCTCGGCAATCGGGCAATTCCTGCGCAGCAACGACAACCCGCGCGGGTATCCCGATCTGATTATCGAACGCTCCGGGCACGACACGCTGGCAGTCAGCGTCATGCTGATCAAGCCGTTCACCGGGCGTGTCGTCTACTTCGAGAACATGGACGGACAGCGTTACTCATTCTTCGCCCCGCAGGTCTGGATGCGTCAGCGCCGGATCTATATGCCAACCGCGAATATCTGGGGCACGCACCTCTCGAATGCCTACGAGATTGTGCGTCTGAACGATGAGATCAGCGCCGGCCTGCTGAGCATCACCGAGCCGACGCTCGTGAAGTGGAATGATCTGCCGCAGGCGCATCAGGCAATGTGGGAGAACCGCCACCAGGGGGCGACCTACGTCGTCAACCATGCCTTGCCGCGTTCTGGTCTCAAAGACAAGGACGAACTGTATGAGGCGTGGTCTGAGATGCTCCAGAATCCGGAGCATGGGGTATAATCGTCTGCCGCAGGCGAGAGGGAAGAGGCGAGAGGGAAGAGGGTTGGCAGAGGTGGCGGGTAGAAGCCCCGTTGCATTACAACGGCTGCCAGCAAGAGGCACGAGGCATTACAGGTTGAAGGCGGCAGGTGGAAGGTGACAGGTAGAGGCGCGCCGTTGGCGCGCCCAGCTTCACATCCGTGCGAGCATTCCACGTTCTATGTGAGCAGGGGTGACGGGTGCAAGGTGTGAAGGCGGCAGGTGGAAGGTTGAAGGTCGTCTCAACCCCTAACCCTTAACCCCTGACCCCTACCCAGTGAAAGGCGCCTGTTTCGACAGAAAGCCCGGATATCATGTTCAACAAAGTGCTCATCGCCAATCGTGGCGAAATTGCAGTCCGCATCGTCCGCGCCTGTCACGAACTTGGCGTGCGAGCGGTCGTGGCATACAGCGATGCTGATAAATATTCACTTGCAGTACGTCTTGCTGATGAGGCGGTGTGTATCGGTCCTGCCGCTTCGGTAAAATCGTATCTCAATCCCTCGGCGTTGATCAGCGCGGCGCTCATGACCGGATGTGAAGCCATCCATCCCGGCTATGGCTTCCTTTCGGAGAATCCGTACTTTGCCGAGATCTGCGCCGAGTACAAACTGAAGTTCATCGGTCCCGACGCCACAGCTATCCGGATGATGGGAGACAAGGCGCTCGGCAGGAAGACCATGCGCGACGCTGGCGTGCCCACCGTGCCGGGCTCGCGCGGCGAATTGCGCACTCTCGAAGAGGCGGTCGAGGTTGCGCATCAGATCGGCTACCCGGTGCTGCTCAAGCCATCCGGCGGCGGCGGCGGGCGCGGTATGCGCGTCGCACAGAATGAGACCGAGTTGATCAAGGCGTACCCCACATCAAAAGCCGAAGCGGAGGCGGCGTTTGGCAATGGCGCCCTGCTGATGGAAAAGTACCTGCCGCAGGTGCGGCACGTTGAAATCCAGGTGCTGGCAGACCAGTATGGGCACGCCATCCACCTCGGTGAGCGCGATTGTTCGTCGCAACGCCGCCACCAGAAGATCGTCGAAGAAGCGCCCTCGCCAGCCGTCGATGCAGATCTGCGCGCACGTATGGGCGAAGCGGCGCTCAAAGGCGTTCACGCCATCAATTATGTCAATGCAGGCACGATGGAGTTCCTGCTCGATCCCGACGGCAACTTTTATTTCATTGAGATGAATACCCGTATCCAGGTCGAGCATCCGGTCACCGAAATGGTCACCGACATCGATCTGGTCAAATGGCAGTTGCGCATTGCAGCCGGCGAACCATTGACGATCCAGCAGTCGGATGTGGTGATGCGTGGTCACGCTATCGAGGCGCGCATCAACGCCGAAGACCCTGACCGCGATTTTATGCCGTCGGGCGGCGAGATCGAGTATTACCTGCCGCCCGGCGGACCGGGGGTGCGTATCGATTCGCATCTCTATGCCGGATATTCGCCGCCAGGATACTACGACTCGCTCCTGGCGAAGTTGATCGTCTGGGGCGCTGATCGCAACGAGGCGCTCGCCCGCCTCGAACGCGCACTGCGCGAATTCGTCATTACCGGTATCTACACGACGATTCCGTTCACACTGGCGATGCTCGAAGATCCGCCGTTCCGCGAAGGACGGATTTCGACGCGCTATGTTCCCGATCTGGTCCAGCGGATCAAGGAGAGCAAACTGGAATAGATGGCTATCTGGAACAAACTGCGCAGTACTTCCGGGGGCGCAGGAACCTGCGCCCTCGAATGTCATTTCTGAAAGATTCTATGACGAACAAAATCATTGCACCTGCACTGGAATGGCCACGCCTGCTGGAACAGGCACGGGCGCTCGCGCCCGAAGCGTTCGACGAACATGGCAATCCGCTCAACCTGATCCACGGCGAGTGGGGCTTTCCAGGGCATCCCAAGCCGTTTCTGTCACCTGTCAATGGCACGATGCTCGGCAATTACCCGATGATCGACCTGGACACGGCGCGCCACGCGGTCGCTGCTGCTGCGGCTGAGTTTGGCGCATGGGCAGCCACCGATCTCTCTGAACGCCAGCAGCGCGTCGATGCGTGTCTTCGCCTGTTGCGCCAGCAGCGCGAACTCATTGGTCGGTTGCTGATGTGGGAGATTGGAAAGCCCTACGCGCAGGCGATGACCGATGTGGACCGCTGCATCAGCGGCGTCGAATGGTATGTCGAGCAGATTCCGGCAATGATGGAAGGGCGTAAACCGCTTGGGCTGATCTCGAACATCGCTTCGTGGAACTATCCGCTTTCAGTGCTGGTTCACGCAATGCTGGTGCAGACGCTGGCGGGCAATCCGGTCATTGCCAAAACCCCCAGCGACGGCGGATTGTTTGCGCTGACGGTGTCGATGGCGCTGGCGCGGCGCTGCGGTTTGCCGGTATCGCTGGTGAGCGGCTCCGGCGGCCGGCTCTCCGAGGCGCTGGTGCGTGGACCCGAGGTGGCGTGCCTGGCGTTCGTCGGCGGCAAAACCAACGGGCGCGACATCGCTGCCAGCCTGTACGACCGCGAGAAGCGCTATATGCTCGAAATGGAAGGCATCAACGCCTACGGCATCTGGCAGTTCAGCCAGTGGGATATGCTGGCGAAACAACTGCGGCGCGGCTTCGACTATGGCAAACAACGCTGTACCGCGTATGTGCGCCTGGTTGTGCAACGTCAACTGTTCCCGCAATTTCTCGATATGTACCTGCCGGTGCTCAAATCGCTGCGGATCGGCAACCCGATGCTGGTCGCTCATCCTGATGCACCGCCGCCCGCGCTCGACTTCGGACCGCTGATCAGCAGTCGCAAAGTCGATGAATTGCAGGTGTTGATCAGCGAGGCGATCGGCAGCGGCGCCATCAGTCTGTACCAGGGGACGCTCAGTAATGAGGATTTCCTGCCCGATCAGGACATTTCCGCCTACATGGCGCCGGTCTCGTTGCTGAATATTCCCCGCAATGCACGGCTCTACCACAATGAGCCGTTCGGTCCGGTCGATACAATTGTCGTGGTGGACAGCGTCGAAGAACTGATCACCGAAATGAACATATCCAACGGCTGTCTCGTCGCATCGGTCGCTTGCGACAACGAACGTCTGGCGCAACAGATCGCCGCCGAGGTGCGCGCCTTCAAGGTCGGCATCAACGCCATCCGCTCGCGCGGCGACCGTGACGAGGTGTTTGGCGGCATCGGGCAAAGCTGGAAGGGATGTTTCGTCGGCGGCAAGTATCTGGTGCAGGCGGTCACCGTCGGTCCTCCCGGTGAGCGGTTGTACGGCAACTTCCCCGATTATACGCTTCTGCCGGAGCAGCGCTGACGGCGGGCGCCACGGTTGGATCAGGTCTGGTAGAGCGATCAACCAGATGTTGCACAATCATTGCGCGTGTTGACCGTCTTGCGGCTAACGTTGGCTTCGACAGGCTCAGCCAACGTTAGCCGCCAGGACGCGCTGAAGGCATGGACGCTGGCTGCGACCGGCTCAGCCAGCATCCGCCGCCTACGTCCTTGATTGTCCAGGTCGTGGTTGATGATCGGGTAGATGCCGAAAATGCGCTTTGTGGCTGAAAGGAGACAAGCATGAGCCAGGACACGTTCAGAGCACTGGTGCTGACCCAGGAAAACGGCGCAATCCGCGCTGAGTTTCGCCAACTGACGAACGATGATCTGCCGCAGGGCGACACGCTGGTGCAGGTGGTCTACTCCTGTCTCAACTACAAGGACGGTCTGAACGTTACCGGCAAGGGGAAGATTTCACGCTTCTTCCCGATGGTCCCCGGCATCGATCTGGCCGGAACCGTCATCGAAACGACCAGTCCGGACTACCATCCCGGCGATCCCGTGGTGCTGACCGGCTGGGGCATCGGTGAGCGGCATTGGGGCGGGTATGCGCAACGGGCGCGCGTCAAAGCCGAATGGCTGGTTCCTCTGCCCGCTGGCATGACCCTGCTTCACTCGATGGCGATCGGCACTGCCGGGTTCACGGCGATGCTGGCAGTGATGGCGCTCGAAGAAGCCGGCGTCAAACCCGGTGATCGTGAAGTGCTGGTGACCGGTGCAGCCGGCGGGGTCGGCAGCATCGCTACCGCTCTGCTGGCGCGGCGCGGCTACCGCGTTGCGGCATCCACCGGCCGCCCTGAAACCCACGACTACCTGCGCGAAATCGGCGCAGCCACCATTGTACCCCGCACCGAATTGGCGGCGCCGGGCCGTCCGCTCGAATCGGAACGCTGGGCAGGTGCGGTTGATACCGTCGGCGGTGACATACTGGCGCGCGTCCTCGCCGCCACCGCAACCGGCGGCGCAGTCGCAGCGTGCGGTAATGCCGGCGGCGCCAATTTGACCACCACCGTGTTTCCGTTTATCCTGCGCGGCGTGCGTCTGATCGGCATCGACTCGGTCATGTGCCCGACGGAACGCCGCCGTGCGGCGTGGAATCACCTGGCGCATGAATTGCCTGCCGACATGCTCGACCGGATGACCCGTGTCGAGCCGCTTAGCCGGGTGAAGGACCTCTGCGACGAGATTGTGGCCAGTCAGGTGCGCGGGCGGGTGGTTTTCGATGTGAATGCATAGAACGTTGAACGCCGAATGCGGAACGTTCAACGTTCTCCTGTTCGGCGTTCGACCTTGAGTGTACCCTCTTCCCATCCATCGCGCCGGAGCGCGGCGCTGACCGGCTGGATCGCCGCTGAATTGCGCCAGATTGCGGTGGTTGCGCGCGCGCCGCAGTGTTGGGCTTCCCTTGGAGTCGCGCTGGCGCTTTGGGTGCTGGCATACCAGGTTGCACCAACCGTGCGCCTCGATGTTGGCGGCAACCGTGAGACGCGCCAGCGCGGCTTTGATACGCCCTTCCTCGTCAACGTCAACGCCTCCGAACCGGCAGACCTCCCGGATCGTCCCTGGTACGAGGCGGACAGTCTGCCGTACCGCTGGATGCGCGATACCTCCTCAATGGTGTTCCCCGGCGTCGGCGGCGATGTCTGGCTGCTGCGCATCACCGCCGCCAGCGGACGACCCGACGGCAGTGCGATCACCAGTGTCTGGCGCGCCGCCGACAGCGTACCGATCACGCTTCAGATCGACGCACAGCGGCGGACGTATGCCATCCTTGCACCTGCCGACACGTCCGGCGACCTGCGCCTGACGTTCACGACCCCGCGCCTGATTGCTCCTTCTGACCCGCGCATCCTGGGGATGCCGGTCTTCCGCATCGTGGCGACTCCCGCACAACCGGCGCCTTACCGACCGGCGTGGGCAACCCTTGCCTGGATGACGGCGGCGCTGGCAGGCGTGTATGCGCTAATTCAGCGCACGCTTGCGCCAATCCGTCGTGCTGCACACGCACCTGCTGCGGTTGTGGCAACCGTGGCGCTGCTTGCCACCTGGATGATCGCAACGCGCCGCATGGATGCCACTGTGTTTGCGCCAACCGTCGCGGTGTGGGTATGGGCGGCGTATGCGCTGGTCCCCTTTGTCGAGACGGCGCTGCGCGCACTACAACCGGCTGAGGATGCCGCAACCGCCGCAGGGCTGACGGCGGTTGCATGGTTCGTGCGTGTGGCGGGGATGCTGCATCCCTATGCGCAAACCAGCGATCTGGGGCTGCATGTCAACAACCTGGCGGATGTGGCGCGTGGCATGATCTTCTTCACCGAAGGGCTTCCCTGCCGCGCCGGCGCCGGACCGCAACCATACCCGCCGGGTGGCTACCTGACGCTGCTGCCTGTCGTCCTGCTGACCGGCGCCGACCGCATGGCGCTCACATTACTGGTGCAGGCGGGCACGGCAGTGCTCGAAAGCCTGACAGTGGCCATCCTATGGCTGCTGATCCGGCGCTCAGGGGCAGGAACAACCGCGGCCCTCTACGCAGCGGCGATCTATGCCCTCGCGCCGCCCATCCTGCGCTCCTATTCCGTCGGCGAAATGGCAAACCTGCTGGCACAGGCGCTGGTTGCGCCGCTGATCCTCTGGATGACGCTGGCGCTGCGTGATCACTCGTGGAAGACGACTTCCGCCGGCGCTACCCTGATCCTGCTCATCCTGCTCAGTCATGGCGGCGTCGCCCTCTCGACCGGCGCAGCACTGGCGGTCTGGCTTCTGCTATATCTGGTTCAGAATGTCCAGACGCCCCTGTTGCGCTTCGCAGGATCAGGGGGGATGAGGGCGGCAGAGCATCGAGACGCCAGTACAGGTGACACGCCGCCTCGATCCAACCCCCCTCGCATCCTGAAAACCCTTCTCGTCAGCGTCTGGCGACCCGCCATGACCGTCGGTGTGGCGGGCATTGCGGCATTCGCGCTCTTCTACTCGGCGTTCGGGTATGTGACGGAGGAGCGTCGTATTGCGCAGGAGGCGCTGGCGGTGCAAGGGATCATCTGCCCGCCGGGCGATCCGCTGCTGGATAAACTGAACCGGTGGGTGATCGGCTTCGTCTTCAGCTCTGGCGCCCTCATGCCGCCGATTGCGCTGGCAGCCGGCATCATCGGCGTTGTGCTCATGGGTCGCCCACACAACGGCGCATTGAGGATGACCCTGGCAGCCTGTTGGCTCGGTGCGCTGGCAAGTCTGGGAACACTCCTGTTCAGTGACCAGCCGGTGCGCTGGACGATCTTCATCTACCCGGCGCTCAGCATTGGCGCAGGCGTGGCGCTCGAACAATGGCAGCGCCGCCGTCGCGCTGGCGCGGCGCTTGCTATTGCGGTAGCGCTCTTCCTGATCTGGTATGGTGCTGCGGATTGGGTGCGCCAGGTGAGCGAGTATCTGCGGTAGCACAGTCCACGCGGCGCCGGAGTCGCCCCTGGCCATCTGGCGTTTGGCGTCGGCTAAGAGCCTATCCGAAAAATCGCTGACTGAAGTGCGACCGGGTAGGCGAAGGCAATGCCTTCGCCTACCCAACTGGCGCGTGGCGCTGGCTGAGCCTGTCGACGCCAGCGCCTTCCCGAGGACAAGCAGCATGGGGCAGGTCAGCGCCCGACAATCTCCTGCTCCGCCCGCTCCAGCGCTACGTCACGGTCTGTCAGCACTGTTTCAGCAGTCACCGGCACGCGGATCGTCGGCACAACCCCCACTCCCTCCAGCAGCGGCGTACCATCCGGCAACAGCGTGCGTCCGGTCGGAACCTGGAGGAAAATGCCGTCCGGCAGCACATACTGCCCGCGCGACACCTCGGCATACACCCCGGCTGTCAGCGTTTCACCGACCACGATCACGCCGGGAACTTTGCTGAACCCATATGACTCGAACTCGCACGCGCTGAAGCACGCCTGACCTACCAGGAGCACGATCTTGTCGAAGCGGTACTGGTTCTGGTTCGGCAGAATCTTATCGACCGGACCTTCCGGCTCGAACCTGCCGGTGCGCTCGCTGTAGTACTCGTCCTGGCCGATGATGATCTCCTGATCGGTCAGGAACCCTGCCAGACCCAATGGCGCACCGCCGCTGTTCTGCCGCATATCGATGATAATGCCGGGAACGTCCAGGTCCTCAAAGGTTTTCAACGCACGTTCAAACAGCCTGATCAGCAGGTTCAGATCATCATAATTGGCATTGATGCGAATATACCCCACGCCGGACGGTCGTTGCTCGAACTCGACCGGCAGCGCCGCCGGGTTGCGCTCCTCGAAGATCGATGTTGCCAGAAAACTGGCGCGTTCTTCCACGGCGCGCAATGTGACCGTCTGCGGTGTACCGCTCGGGTTGGCGAACGTCGCCTGCGCTTCCGTTCCGACTGGCGCGCGCAGCAGGTAGCGCACCTGCTGATACCGCAGCGCAAAGTCGGTCGAGAACGGTCCCCCCAGCGGTTCGACGGCAGTAATCGCGTCTTTGACCGGTGTGCCATTGAATGTCAGCAGTTCGGCGCCCACCTGCATGCCGGCGCGATCGGCAGGGCTATTGCGCGTCACGAAGACCACCAGCACGCGGCCATCGTCCAGTTCGCGGATAGCGAAACCATACCCGCCGGCGGCGCGTTCGCGGAACAACTCGCCGGAAAGCGGCGAACTGACGCCGACATGCCCATCGCGGAAGGCATTCGCAAAATCGAACATCACATCGAAGAACGCCCGGCGATCCTTTCGGCGCTCTGCTTCGGCCACGCGCGGCGCCAGGTCGGCGTAAAGCGAGTCCCAATCCGGCGCTTTGCCGGGAATGCCATTGAAAGCGTACTCAACACGCACCCGTTTGAACATCTCATCGAACGCCCTGGTATACGACAGATCGGAGAAATCTTTGATCGCCGCATCCGGCGGTTCGTACAACGTCACCCGCGCTTCGCGGTCACGCTCGATGGCAAATGGACGCTGATCGAGATTGATGACCGAATACCCGGCAGGAAGGGGACCCACCGGGTCATCGGCGGTAAACAGCAGCCCATCGGCGCCGAAATCGGTCGGAAACTGCTGCGCATCGTCCGGCGCCCACACAACCAGTTTACCGCCAGTGATTTCATCATTGTTCTCCGGGTCATTGACCGTCGATGCCAGGTAGGCGGGCCACCCGAAACTGCGGTCGTCCCCTTCGGAAAATGGACCGCCATACAGGTTGGGCCAGTATGCCACGACGAACACCTGCACGCCAGTGTCGCGCTGTGTGTCGTTATCGACATCCGCCAGCACCCCTGCCGGGCGCACGGGCAGCGCCAGGCGAAACTCGCCGCGTTGCTGATCCGTGTCGATGGTCAGCGGTCCCAGCACCTGGCTCTCGACTGGCAGTTCCCATTCCTGGTCGCGCGTAATGAAGCCGTAGAGATCGACCAGTCCGACAGCGTGTTCGACGTAGTAGACGGTAATGATGTCATTGGTATATTCAAACTCGCCGGTGATCACCTCGACGCCGCCTTCCGACAGACGCGGCGGAACCGGCGATGGCGTGACCGCCTCCGGTGAGGCGGTCACCTCTGCCACGGGCGAGGCATTCGACGGGTTGACGGCAGTCGCATCCTGTGCCGGCAGCAGGCTGGTCGGTGCGCCGCCGCCACAAGCGGCGAGCGCCAGAAGCAAAGCCGCGATCGCTCCGATATACCAGAAAGGACGTTGTTTCATCATGTCTCCTTCCGCACAATCATACAAGGCATTGTAGCGTTTGCCGGAGAAGGATGCAATGTGGCAGATCTTTTCGATGGGCAGTGCGTTTTCAGCGCCGCCAGGACCGTTTCTCCCTCATCCCCCCAGCCCCCTTCTCCCACGAGGGGAGAAGAAAGCGTTGGGACAGGGCGGCGGACTACCTGTGAGTGGCTCGCCGATGTCTGGATGACGTTACAGCGCAGCGCGCATTGTGTTCCCTATGTCAAAACAACGTCCGGTAACCGGGTTTTCGCCGTTTTTCCACCAGCGCGCATACCGTTCCATCTGGTCGCGCGAGTCGCACACACCGGTTGCGACCAGACTCTGGGCAAGACAGAGCGCCATACTGGTGTCGTCGGTCCGTCCGCCGGGAGGCAACCGGAATGGTCCGCCGCCGGTGATCTGCGTGACGCGCGGGGTGAATGGATCGAGCGTCAGCGTAAACTCGAGCGTTGTGCCGAGCGCATCGCCAACGGCAAGCCCAAGCAGTGCGCCCTGCGCGCGCCGTACACGGTCAGAGTCGAGCGTGAGCGCCATGGCAATTGCTCCTTCCCGCCAGAAACACAATCGTCCCTTCTTCATGCACCTTCGTGTTCTTCGTGGACGAAAAACGTCTCATCGCTCCCCACCCGCAATCATCTCAGGCGGGCGTCGCGCTCCGCCAGCATCGTCTCAACCTGGCACAACAAATAGATGTCTCACAAGCGGATGGATGACCAATGGTGGCGCGTGTTCTTCGTGCACCTTCGTGTTCTTCGTGGACGAAAAACGTCTCATCGCTCCCCACCTGCAATTATCTCTGGCGGGCGTCGCGCTCCGCCAGCATGTCTCGACCTGGCACAACAAATAGATGTCTCACAAGCGGATGGATGACCAATGGCGGCGCGTGTTCTTCATGCACCTTCGTGTTCTTCGTGGACGAAAACCATATCACGTCTTCCTGCCCGCAATCATCTCCAAAAACACCCGCAACGCGCGGACGGCCCGCAGTCCGGGCCAGGTCAGCAGCATACCGTCACACAGCAGTATGCGCCCATCCCGCACCGCCGGAACATCACCATACGGCGCAAACGCCTCCAGGTCGCGTGCGCTGAACGCATACGGCTCATCCGGCAACAGAATGATGTCTGGTTGCAGGCGCATGAACGCCTCTAGCGGAGCGCGCGGGTAGCGCCCCGGCAACCGGCGACCGAGATTGTCGGCGCCGCACTGTTCCAGCAAGTCGCCAGCATACGTCTCCGCCCCCACTGCCATCCACGGATCGCGCCAGATGAATGCGAGCGTCGGGATACGACGTTGCGGCGCTCGTTGTTGCGCTTCGGCGAGGGCTGTGTGCAGCGCCGCAAGACCCGACGCTGCCGCATTCACTGCTCCGAGCACAGCAGCGAGGCGTTGATACTGCTCCAGCACATCAGCGACGCTGCGGATCGCTGTGACATACACCGGAATGCCAGCCGCCGTCAGCGCCAGCACATCACGCTCGCGGTTCTCCTCCTGATCGGCGATGACCAGATCGGGTTGCAGGGCGATGATCTTCGCCCGGTCGGGGTTCTTCGTCCCGCGAATGCGCGGGATGCCGGCGAGCGCCGCTGCTGGCTCGATGCAGTAGTCGGTCACTGCCACGACGCGCGCGCCAAGCCCAATCTCGAACAGCCATTCGGTCAGGCTCGGCACGAGCGACACAATCCGCTGCGGCGGGTTCTTCAGTTCCAGGCGTCGTCCAAGAGCGTCAACGACAATCATAGCAGTCAGGTCCAGGCACAATGTAAGAGACGCAGATGTGCGCGGACGCACCAGATTCACGCAGACCCGCTCGCTGTGAAACGCGACCGAACCGCACCAGGGAGGTGTTCAAACGTTCTGACCATCCGCAACCGTACCCATTGCATTCATGACATTGTCTCCGTAAGCGGCGGCACCGTCACCGGACGATCATTCTCATCGAGCGCGACAAGCACGCACTCCGCCTGGCACGCCAGCACCCGTTCGTCGTGGTCCATCGGCTCCCACCAGACATCGACGGCAACGCGCATCGAACTGCGCCCCGTGCCGACCAGACGGGCAATCACTTCGACAATCGACCCTTCGCGCACCGGGTGATGGAAGTGGACCTCGCTAATCCGCACCGTCACGACCTTGCGCCGGCACCAGCGCGTGGCGCAAATGAACGCCGCCTGGTCGATCCAGGCGACCGCCGTGCCGCCGAAGAGGGTCCCGTAGTGGTTGGTGTTCATGGGGAACACCGGAAAGACCATACGCGTCTCAACGCGATCGGCAGCGCTCATTGTGCTGTTCCTTCCTGTGGAAAGCATGCCGGATGCAACAGGCGCGCCAGATGCTCGACCCCTTCGACCACACGCGGCGCCGGGCGCGAACAGTAGCTGTTGGCATCCAGCGCATACACCCGGCCCGCGCGCGCCGCCGGGATGTCGAACCATCCTGGCGGACGCGGCAGCGCGTCCCACTCGTGCTGCGCAGCCTCAGCGGAATAGCCGCAGGGGATGAGCAAAACCACGTCCGGCTGCGCGCAGAGAACATCCTCCCAGCGCACCCGGAACGACCGCTCCCCCGCGCGACCGAGCAGGTCGCGCCCGCCTGCGAGATGGATCATTTCCGGGACCCAGTGCCCGCCGATGAACGGCGGATCGAGCCATTCCAGCGCCACAACGCCAGGACGCGGCTGACCGGCGACTGCGCGACGAACGTCATCGAGCCGTTGCCGCAAACGTTCGGTGAGCCGTTGTCCGCGTTCGGGCAAGCCCACCGATTCGGCGATCGTCACCACATCGCCGAAAATGCTTTCGAGGTTCGGCGGCGCCAGTGACACAACGCGCGGATTGCCCGGCAATCGCGCTGCAAGGGTGCAGACATCAGCGAACGACACGGCGCAGACATCGCACAATTCCTGGGTGATCACCAGATCGGGCTGCAATTCGGCGAGGAGCGGTTCTTCGAGCAGGTAAAGGCTTTCGCCGCGCGCCAGGCGCGCACTGACGACCTGATCGATTTCGGCGCTCGACAAACCGTGCGGAATGGCAGAACGGGTCACCCGCGGCAAATCGGCGACCACATCGGGCGGGTAGTCACACTCGTGTGAAACGCCGACCAGCATATCCGCCAGGCCCAGTTCGCACACGATCTCGGTCGCCGAGGGAAGCAGCGAGACAATACGCATGATGCTCATCCTTTCCGGTGTTGATCGCTCCTGGTAAGCGCATTCGTTATAATTCCGACACGATACCGTATCGTGAACATATCACGATCTCCGATTGAAAGACACAAGCATGACCCAGAACGATCATACCAGCAATCGCAGTGACGCACAGTTGCACCAACTCCTCTTCTGGTCTTCGGTTGCATCTTTGGTGACGGTGATCGTCTACGGCGTAGCGGGAGCGATTGTCGCACAGCCGCAGATGCTGATATTTTCGGCAGGCGCCGCCGTCCTGTTGATCATGCTGCTGCTGGCGATCCGGCTCAACCGCCGTGCGCAGACGGCAACCGCCGTTTATCTGACGTTTGGCGCCATTGCGGTCTATGCTCTACTGGTGCAAAAAGGCTTAATCACAAAGGACCCGAAGCGCACAAAGGGGCAGAACCATGAAGCGCATGTCCTTCGTGTCCCTTGGCGCCCTTCGTGGTTTCTTGGTTCCATCTTTTTGCAGTGAAGTCAACAACGCAAAGGCGCAAAGGCGCTGAGGAGGGATGCGCTTACGTGAGCGCTGCTGGCGAGCGGCGCGCCCTACGCGCGCCCTGGCGCGCAGCTCCAGCGGGGCTTGCACTTGCGGTGAGAGCAGTCGAACCGCGTCCCCTCTCAAAGGAAGAAACAGCCCCCTCCCCCAGCGGGGGAGGGGCAGGGGTGGGGGCTTTGCCCCCTCGCGCCTCGCGCCTCGCGCCTCGCGCCTCGCGCCTCGCGCCTCGCGCCTCGCGCCTCGCGCCTCGCGCCTCGCACCGCACACCTCTCGCCCCCTCACCCCCCTGCCCCCCTCGCGCCTCGCACCGCACGCCTCGCGCCC
>NZ_JBYNRX010000092.1:0-48346 GCF_057785375.1 Roseiflexus sp. | reverse complement strand
ACCCGTTTGGCCGTTATAGGATTGTCAACGAGAAAGTTGTTTCGTATGGTCAATCTGATAAATCAATTGTATTGCCTACCGATATTACTGACCTTGAATTCCAGATTACACAAAGCGTCCAGGAAAGAAACAAATAGATAGATTGTCTTGGCAAATCTACGCCATTGTTTAGCCGCCCAACACGCGCTTCCACCTGACGCCGCTCCGCTGCCCCTTCGCTCTGCTCAGGGCGAGGCTTCGCGTCGCAGGTGAAGCGCGAACCGTTAGGCGCCCCAGGATCACAGCTGAAACAGGAGATTCACAGGTGATAGTGAACGAAGGGCTGGCATGAAGACGCGACGAATCAACGCCGACAAACCACATCTATGGAAGGCGGACATCGCTGCGTCTGTTGATCGCTTCAACCAGCGGTTCATGGTCTTTGCGCCCGAGGCATGTCGGTCTCCACGGGTCAAAACCGCCGAACATGTCAGGAAGGCGCTTCGCGCGACCGGCGACCTGCGAGCCCTGAATGCAGCCGCGCTGAAGGCAAACCCCGGCATGCTTACCGGAAGATCAACCGGATATGAGACAATCTCGTGATCGGCGTTGGCTTCAACAGGCTCAGCCAACGCCAATCGCTCCGCATGTGCAGGCGTGTTTGTCCGATTTAGATTGATCTTCCGATCAGGCGGAGTCTGTCGAATGAGCAGTTGCGCAACCAGGAGAAACGCAAGTGTCTGAGAACACCTTGAAGCAACAATATCTGCAGGAACTGGAAGAACACTTCATAGTCGAGAAGGAGGTTCCCGGACAACATTTTTCTGGAAAGAGAATGCGTCTTGATGCAGTCTTGCGCCCTCTCAATCCTCAAGAATGGAGCAACCCAGAAGTAGCTCTGGGAGTTGAATTCAAGGACGTGGTCCGTTTTTCGCAAAATTACGATACGAAAAATCTAACGTCCTGGCTTGCGCAATGCGTTGATTACGCCAATACTCAATGGGATGGCTACGGTTTCATATACGTGTTTGCATGCCCAGGCCTTGTCGATCAAGTACCACCAAACGTGCTTGGTAACGATATGTTCGTTCGTAATTTCATGGGACAAATGGGAGTTGGAGAGCTCAAGAAACTGAAGGATTTCGGTTTGACCTTCTTGTTGCATTGCCGACATCGGATATGGTCGCAGACAAAAGGCGTAGAAGAAGGAAAGAAATACAATCTTGTCAGAAAGTTTGGAAGCAGATAGCAGATTTCCGACGAATGGTCATACTGTCTCCGCAGACCTCCTGAAGCCATAAAATCCGGGCAGGTCGGCGACAGTTCTTTCTAGTTGAATTGCCGATAGAACGTGGACGTTCCGGGAGCGCAAACGGCGCATCTGTCAGTTCGTGACGCGCTATCGGTCGCCTCCTCAACCGGAAGCGCGCCACCGGCACACCCATGTGTCAGGCAGAACCCGGTCAGGACTACTATTCGGCAGTTTGTGCTAGAATGGTTGTGTGGCTTCAGCTGGCAGTCGAAAAAGCCAACGGCAACTACTCGTTCTGCTCGCTGGATTTGCCCGGCTGCGCGGCGCCAGGCGCGACCCGCGAAGAGATAACGCGCAATATGCACGAGGTCATCGAGATGCACGTTCGGGGACTGCTTGAAGACAACTTTCCTGTTCTCGAGTCTCATGCCTTTGCTGATACGTATGTGCAGTCATTCGTGCAATACTGCCGGGGCGCTGCGGGCGAAAGCCCTCGCTGAGCACGTGCAAGCCCTGCTGGGGCTGCTAGCGCCGAGACGCGGTCAAGCGTCCACGACCGCTAACGCGCATTGTGGATTGTGACGCCTTGCGAACGAGACGCTCGAACATCTTGTCTGACTGACTGCGAGTCAGTGTTCGTAACGTTGCTGTCTTGCCGTAGTCAATACCAGAAGGCGGCATAACCTGCGGCTTCACCCGACCGCGCTATTGCGCTGCATTGCAAAGGTGGTTAAGCCTGCCGTCGCGGTTTCCAGGGGCGGCGCCGATCCTATGCGGTGCAGTATGTGAGACGCAAGCGGTTAGGCGGCTATTGATTAAGGCTATGCACAGAAAGCGAAGTGGAAGATTCACAAGGCCGGGCGCGGCATCGTCGCCATGATCACCAATCACGGCTACCTGGATAACCCCACCTTTCGCGGCATGCGGCAGAGCCTGCTGAAGACCTTCGACGAAATCTACCTGCTCGACCTGCATGGCAACAGCCTGAAGCGCGAAACCGCCCCCGACGGCGGCTCCGATGAGAACGTCTTCGACATCCGCCAGGGCGTAGCGATTGGCATCTTTATCAAGCATGGCAAGCCGGAGCCGCGCGGCGTTTACCACGCCGACCTCTACGGCCGGCGCGAAGAGAAATACCGCTGGCTGGAGACGCACACGCTGGAGACGGCCGGCTATCAGCCCCTGGCGCCCCAATCCCCCTCCTACTTCTTCGTCCCGCGCCAGAGCCAGAATTTGCAGGGCTATCTCTCCTGGCCAAGCGTCAACGAGATTTTCCCGGTCAACAGCATCGGCATTGTCACTGCGCGGGATAATCTCACCATCCACTGGACGCCGGAGGAAGCCTGGGCGACTGTGCTGAATTTCAGCCGCCTGAACTCTGTATCGCCCCTTTGACGTTCGCTACACCTACTACACCGGACGCTCGCGCGGCTTTCACTGCATGCCCCGCGCCGAAGTCATGCGCCACATGCTGGCCGGGGAGAATGTGGCGCTTGTTCCGCCCCGTCGGGTTGAGCATGTGGGCGCTTGGCGACACCTATTTGTCGCCAATACGATTGTCGAGCATGTAGCGGTCTCGCTGAAAACCATTGACTACTGCTTCCCCCCTTTACCTCTACCCCTCCAGCGAATCGCCCGATATGTTCCAGCAGGAGAAGCGGCCCAACCTGGCTGAATGGCTCTTGCCCAAGTTGAGCGACGCCTACGGCTTCAAGCCCACGCCGGAAGAAGTTCTGGCCTACATTTATGCCGTCTTTTACAGTCCCACCTACCGCCAAAAGTACGCCCAGGAATTGCGCACGGACTTCCCCCGCGTTCCGTTCACGGCGGATGACACTCTCTTCCGGCAAATGGCCGCCTTGGGGTAGGAACTGATTGACCTGCACCTGCTGCGTAAAGTCCCCGACCAACCACAGGTGAAATATCAAGGGCAGGGCAGCGACCAAATTGAGTTCGTGCGCAACGACCCCGCCGGCGGGCGCGTCGCCGTCAACAACGATAAATACTTCGAGGGCGTCACGCCGGAAATGTGGGAATATCAAATCGGCGGCTACCAGGTGCTGGAAAAGTACCTCAAAGACCGCAAGGGTCGCCGCATGGACGACCCTGTGCGCTACATTCGCATTGCTCGAGCCATTGCTCGCACAGTCGAGATCCAGAGAGATATTGACAGCATGTATCAAAGAGTGGAGGAAAAAGTTTTGCCGTAAGCGATCCTGCGTTCTCGCTTTGGCATGTTCTCATGTGCGCGGGCTGGTTTTCGAGAAAAGCATCCGGCATTGCGCGGTGAAGCCTGCGCAGGCGGGCTTTGCTTCCCCTAACCTGCGGCTTCAGCCGCCGGGCGGACGAGTGGATAGCGGAATACATGTTCAAAAACCATTGTTGAGTCCACTGCAAAAAGGCTTAACCACCAAGGACACGAAGCGCACGAAGGGGAATAAAATGAAGAGCATTTCCTTTGTGTCCCTTTGTGACCTTCGTGGTTACCGCTTTTTGCAGTGAAGTCATTAGAGGAAACCCATGCTCGGCGCCATTGCAGGTGACGTGATTGGCTCGGTGCATGAGCAGTTCCCGGTGAAAACAGAGGAATTTCCGCTGTTTCACCCGCATTGTCGCTTCACCGATGATACGGTGATGACCGTAGCGATTGCCGCTGCCATTTTGGATTCATTAGATTATGCGCGTGCCTTGAAGAGCTTCGGTCGTAAATATCCAAACGCAGGGTACGGGAGCGCTTTTATCGGGTGGATATTTGAAGACGAGGTTCGTCCGTACAATAGTTGGGGCAATGGCGCTGCGATGCGGGTCAGTCCAGTCGGTTTCGCCTTTGACGATATCGACAGGGTTTTGCTCGAGGCGAAGCGCACCGCCGAAGTTTCCCATGATCATCCTGAAGGAATAAAAGGGGCGCAAGCTGCCGCCGTTGCAGTTTTTCTTGCGCGAAAAGGCGAGACCAAAGAAAATATCAGGCGCCATATCGCACAGCGCTTCGGATACAACCTGAATCGAACCGTAGATGAGATACGGCCGTCGTATCGCTTTGACATTTCGTGCCAGGGTACCGTGCCGGAAGCGATCATTGCGTTCCTCGACTCGTGCAATTACGAAGATGCGGTCAGAAAGGCGATCTCCCTTGGCGGAGACAGTGATACGCTGGCCTGTATCACGGGTGGAATCGCCGAGGCATATTACCGAAGCATCCCCGAAGAGATCGTTCAGACAGTTCGTCGAATGCTGCCGGAGGATTTGCTGCTCGTCGTTGAACGGTTTTATCAGAGGTTTGGCTTAGGCGCCGCCTGACCTGCGATCCGGCCAACCATCGCTTGAGTTACCGTAACGCATACTGTCAGGCACAACGTCTCAGGCACAACGTCACACAACCGCCCCTACTTCCGCTCCGCTACCGCCACCGTCGCGCGGCGACCGAGGATCAGCACCGGGTAGGTTTCACGACGGACAAACCGGTCGCTGCGCCGCAGCGCGTCGTTCAGGGTGCGCGCGTCGCCGCTGAGCGCCACGAGCCGCGCACCAGGACGCAGCACCCGCGCTGCTTCGCGCAGAAACGCCGGGTAGAGCGCACGGTTCTCCTCCACTGACCCCATTTGCGCGCCGAATGGAAGATTAACTGCCAGCGCCGTGACCGAACCGGCGTCGAGCGGCAACCGGCGCGCATCCCACTCGTGGATTGTGATCGGCTTGTAGCGCGAACCGATATTCGCCCGCGCCGTCGCCGCCGCTTCCGGGTCGATGTCGCCGCCGATCAGCGCGCGGTAACGCCCCAAATGCGCCCGCTCGATCAGGATCGTCCCTGCGCCACACATCGGATCAAGGAACACATCATCATCACGCGGCATTGTCAGCCATGCCAGCGCAGCCGCCGCCGCCGGACGCAGCGATGCGGGGAGGTGTTCGATCTTGTACTCACGATGGCGCATACGCTCGTCGCTCAGCCGCACCATGAGGAGCGCCTCACCGGGCCACTGCGTCAGCCAGAACTCGATCCCGCCGTCGGCAACCATCCGCCAGCGATGATCCGGGCGCGCGGCAATCCCGCGTTCCACAGCCGCCTGCGCATCGACGCGACGGTACGGCGTGCGCCCAACCTGCCGCGCAATGACGCGGTAGTGGATGCGGCCCTCGCCACCGCGCCGCAGATCGACCGTCCGCACCAGGCGGATGGCGCGTTCGACGCCGGGCGCTGTCGCAGCCAGATGCTCCAGCTGGCGCAGCGCCGCAAAACCGGGGGCAAGATCACGCATTTCTGCTGCAACCACAAAGACATCTTCCACCGTTCGCAGCGCCAGCAGGTCGCGCGGATCGCCGGCGTAAGCGAAGCGCGCCATGCCGTTCTTGTCGGCGACCGCCCGCAGATCGATGATCTGCACACCCTTGAGACGCGCGGTGATCTCGGTCGCAGCAATCGCCTCGAAGCCGGGTTGCGTCTGAGCGATGTAAACGTGACGTGCCGGGGGCATCTCAGCCTGCTTTCACCATTTCGATCGTCGCCGCGCGCACCGGGTTCACCACGAACAGCAACGCCCCTAGCAGGCGCATACCGGCAAGGATCAGCACCAGCGCCTGTGCGCCGACCAAATCGATCAACGGTGCACAGGCAAGCGTGGCGACAAAAAAACCAGCATTCATAACCGTGACAAATACCCCCATGTAGAACGCGCGTCGTTCCAGCGGACACACTTCCAGAAGAATATTGAAATGGCTGATGTCCACCCCCGGACTGACCGCGCCGAACAGCAGCGCAAACAGCAGAATGAGCGTCAGATCGGGCACAGCGCCAATGAGGAAATAGTACAGCGAACTCGCTGCGGTTGCACGCAGCAACACCCACGAATAGCCGCGTCTTTCAATCAGGCGAGGCCACACCAGATTGCCGATAATCTGCCCGCCGCTGATGAGCGCCAGCCACACGCCAAGCCATCCGTCGCTCGCGCCAAGTTCGCGCACGAAGTAGATCGGTTGCAGCGGCGTACCCATCCAGAATGCGATATTGAAAACCAGCGTGTTGATCGTGATATTGGCAAATGAGCGTTTCTGCGACAGAAGCGCCCGAAATTCGGCGAAGGTCAGACGCCGCCGCCCCGGCGCGCGCTCAACCGCCGGCGACGGCGGGATCGTCAGGCGCGCCACGTAGACGGTGCTCAACAGGCTCGCAACGACTGCCAGCGCAAACATCAACTGATAATTGAACGGAAAGGGTGCGGCATCGAGCCAGCGACCCATCAGGAAAGTCACTGTCATCACAGTGATGCCCATTGTCATGTTACGTGCCGAAAAGAGACGCGCCCGTTGCGCCAGTGGCACGATATCGCCGAGCATCGGCAGCCATCCGGCGTTGAACAGCGCAACCGGGACATTGATCAGCAACAGCAGCGCCACCATCACCTCGGCGCGGTATGCCGGAAGAAAGGGAATGAAGATCAGTCCAATGTGCCCCAGACGTAATGCCAGCAGGCTGCCGATGATCCAGGGGCGACGATTGCCAATCCGTTCGAGAAACATGGCGAAGGGGATCGAGGTGAGCGCGTTGACCAGCGCCGCTGCCGAGGTCAGCAGGCTGACCATCAGGTTCGACCCGCCTAGCCGGATCAGGAACGCTGCCGCGAATGAGTAGCAGGCAATAGCGATAGAAGCCCAGAAGAGTTCGATGACCAGCAGGTAAAGGTTGCGGTTCGTCGTTTGCCGATCCACGATGGTATGCTCCCTTGCACAGGCGCGTAGGTGTTCGACCAAAAATGCAATGCAGCAGAGTATATCAGATGACCGCCGCCTGTACCAGACTGCGCAGTGAAGGGTGTCTGACAGGCGCTGACCGGCACCCACGCCCGCCACCCGCTGACCGGCAAACCCGCCGTGCTTGGGCGTCACCCTCGCATTCCGCCAGCACCGCCCAGGTGACGGTCATCTGCGCCCGCCAGCACCCCAGGCGATGACCGTCACCCATGCCTGACAACGCGCTGACTGACAAACCCGCCGTGCTTGGGCGTCACCCTCGCATTCCGCCAGCACCCCAGGCGATGACCGTCACCCATGCCTGACAACGCGCTGACTGACAAACCCGCCGTGCTTGGGCGTCACCCTCGCATTCCGCCAGCACCGCCCAGGTGACGGTCATCTGCGCCCGCCAGCAACCCATGCTACAATGAAGGCATATCTGAGCAAAGGAGTCGCCCATGATACTCCTGATCCATGCGCGCAAGGCAGGCGCTCTGGCGCTGCTCGCGCTGCTGCTGGCAGTGCTAGTCGCCCCGGCGCTGGCGCAGTCGAACCTGACGATTGTGGACGAAACCGGCAATCTTGATGTGGCCACCGTGCAGCGCGCAGCGCAGCCGCTTGTCGACCGCGGCGCCCGCGTCGGCATCTTCCTGGTGCAGCAAGGCGGCGAGGACGACGCGCTGCGCCACTATCAGCGCGCCGGTCTCGCCAGTGGCGGCGCCATCAATGCCGACACGATCGCCATCTACGTCTCGTTCGACCCGCGCTACTCGGAGATTGCGTATGGAGACCGCTGGAATGCGGCGTTGCGCACGAACGATAATGGCGAGACGATTCGTCAAAATCAGTTGAACCCCGGTTTGGCGAGCGGCAATGCGACCCGCGGCGTCGTTGACGCGCTGACGGCAATTGAGCGTTCCATCGCCTCGCCGCCGGTTCCCGCAGGTGGAACGACCGTCAATATCGATCTGGTCCCGATCGTTGCCGGTGTCATCTTCCTGGTGCTGCTGGCAGTCGCCGGTCCAATGCTCTGGAGCGGCTTTCAGAAGCGCCGTGCAGCGGCGAAGTCGCTGGCAGCGGCGCGCGCCGCCACCGAGGAAGCGCGGCGCCTGGCAAGCTCCGCGATCGTCGATCTCAGCCAGGCGCTACGTAATGCTCAGGAAAAAGCCAAGTTCGACCGCGTCTCCTACGCGGAGCCGGACGTGCGGCAACTTGCATCGCTGCAGAGTGAGGTCGAGCAACAGTTCGCGCGCGTTCAGGAGCGGTTCGCCGAGGCGGAAAAAAGCCTTGCGCTGCGCAAAACGCCTGTGCAGGCGGATTATGAAGCCGCCACACAAATATATCGTCAGATGGCGCAGGAAGCGAACGTTGTGCGCGAGCGACTGGCGCAGATCGAAGCACGCCGCGCCGAACTCGACCGGATCGCGCAGGCAGCGCCTGGTGAGGTGGACAAAGCAAAAAAAGCGCTGGCTGACGTTGCCGCGCAACTCAGTGACCTCAGCGCCGATCTCCAGCCCGAAGCGGCGTTACGTCCCGCCGAGTCGCTGGTTGAACGCGCCGAACAGTTGCTGAAGGAGCGCCGCGCTGCCGACGCAATCGCGGCAGCCGGGGCAGCGTCAGCCGCAATCACGGCATTTGCCGGCGCGATTGCACGAATGCGAGATATTCAGGACGGGATTGCCGCCGGACGCGCTGCCGCCGAACGAGCAGCGAAACAGGGGTTCCGCGTCGATGCGGGTATGGCGTCGTTCAACACTGCCGAAGGGTTGTTGCGCCAGGCGGCAGCGGCGCTGCCGGTGGTCGGACCCGAAGGCGTTGCCACGTTGCTCGACCAGGCGGACAAAGCGCGGGAATTGGGGGTCATTCGCGGCGGCGGGTTGCCCGCGCGCTATCGCGCCAACCTCGAACGTCTCGACAACGTTCGGGCAGCGGGCGAAGCGCTTGCGGCGTTCATCGACGAAGGATGGCGCGTCTTCGACATTGTCGATGAGTTTGCCGAAAGCGCCTGGAGCGACATTCGCGGCAACGGCAGCGAAGCCGAGCGCGCCGCCGATGAAGCCCAGGAACTGTGGGAACGGGCGACCGAACGTAACTCGATGGAGCGGCAGGAGTTCATCGAAGCCAGCGCCGATCTCGATCAGGCAGAAGAGCGTATCGCGTATGCGCGCGCGCTTATTGAGGCGATCATCAAGCGCCTGAAAGACCTTGAGGCAGCGCGGAATGCAGCACGCGACGAAATCGCCGCTGCCGAGGCGGACATCATGCAGGGGCGCGCATTCATCGCCGCCAATGATCCCGATGTCGGCAAGGAACCGGAGAAACTGCTGGTGCGCGCCGAGTCGGCGCTGGCGCAGGCGCGCGCCGAAATGCAGCAGGAGCGCCCCGACTGGCTGCAGATCGTCCGCCTGGCGCACGGAGCCAATCATCTGGCGGATGAGGCGCTGCGTGGCGCGCGCTCCGAAGTCGAGGCGATGAACCGGTTGCGCGAACAACTGAAGCGTATGCAGCAGGTCGCCACAGCGGAAGTGCAGAAGATCGTGCAGTTCATGACCGTCCACCCGCGCGATCTGCCGGTCGGTGCGAAGGATAAGATCAACGGCTTGCAGATCAACCTCCAGGCCGCTTACGCCGCAGCGCAGAGCGCCGAACAAAAAGAAGAAACGGCGCGCTCCGACGCTCTGCGCGATGCCATCGAACGCTACACCGCGCTCGAGCAGCAGGCTTCCCAGATCTTCGAAGAAATCCAGAATCACTACCGGCACATCGAGGCGCTGCGGCGGCAGGTACGCACCGAAGCCGATCGCGCCAGGTCGGCGATCCTGCGCGCAGAGCAACTCTCGGCGCGCGCAGGAAATCTGGTGATGCGGAATGCAAGCGGCTTCGCACTGTTGCAGGAAGCGCGCGCCAGTTACAATCAAATTGGGGAGGTGTACAACGAAGCCGAGGCACAGCGTGCGTTGGAGCGGGCGCGCGACGCATACGACAAAGCCGAACGTGCATCGCGGATCTTCGAGGAGCAGATCGCAGCCGCTCAGGGCAGCCAGGATAGCCTGGGCGATTTTATCGGCGGCGTGCTGGTTGGCACCCTGCTGAACGATAGTCGCTCCGGTCGCAGCAGTTGGGGCGGAAGCGGCAGTCGCAGTTCGGGGAGCTGGAGCGGCGGCAGTCGCGGCGGCGGCGGTCGCAGCGGCGGCGGCTTCGGCGGCGGCGGTCGCAGCGGCGGCGGATGGTGAGCGATGACGTAAGGACCTGACTGCCCGACTGCCAGAGTGGACAGTTATTGCCTGGCAGTCAGGAGTGAGGAGCGCCACAGAGGTAAATTACGTGGAGGCGCTTTCGCCAGCATGCATTTCCCAGGGCATTGTCACAGATGAATGCCCATTAGTGCGTGGCTCACGCAGGACCAGGCGGGGACCGTAGGCAAGAAACAGACTGTGGTTGCGCTCAGGGCAGTCTGGCGTCGTGCAGCGCAGGCGGTCGCGTTCGGGAACCAGCGCGCTGCCGCATGTGGGACAGTAGTAAGCGTGATTTGAGTTGTCGTTCTGGGACATCGCATTTCTCCAAGATTTCATATAAGAAAGCGCCCGCCTCTCAAGGCGGGCGGCATATGCCCTGCATGGCGTTCTTTGCCAGTATTCCGCCATTTATTTTAACATCGTATGACGATTTTGTAAAGCAATGCTCGCACCTGCTCCACGTCTTGTTTTTCGCTGATCTTAACATACATGGGTAAGTTACAGAGCTGCAGCAACGCGGCATCTCCCTCCGCGACGCGCTGGTGCGCCGCACGCTGGAACTCGCCGGAGAGTGACGTCAGGGTGTTGTCTCCCAACTTCCTTCTTCCCAACCATACTCGATGCCATGCTGCCGCAACAGCGCCTGTAAGCGCTCATCGGATTCGATTAGTTCGGTGATCCGGCTGGCTGCTGCATTTAACACATCGCGCATAACCTCGTTCTTTGCCGCCAGACCGACGGGAACATCGAACAGGATGGTGAAGGTGTGGCGCGTGTAATCGTCGTTGGTGGTCATCGTAACTCCCTTGTGAAAGATGGCTGTCACTCTGGCGTGCTCATAGACGCCCACCAGGGGCGCCCCGACGACGGCGCTGCACCGGGGCGCCCCCAGCCCCCGAAGGGCGCCCGCCAGGGGCGCCCCGAACATTGGCAATCTCCGGGATCAGCCCTACGGCGCTGCCACGGTAAACGACGCGCCTGCGCTTCTGCCGAACTCTTCCGGCGCATACGTGCGGTATGCGGTCGCTGGCGGCGCAGCATACGTTCCAGGAACAGTCGCGCGCACCAGGTAGGTGTAGGTGTACGTTCCCTTCGGCAGGTCGGCGGCAAAGAGCGCCACACGCCCGGCGCGCACCTCGGTGTGCCCGAAATACCACCAGTATGGCATCTCTTCCCCTTCGATCTGCGGCGTCAATCGCGCATCGCGCGCCGCAGCCGTCGTGGTCTTCAGGCTCGTGTCAAGCGCCTCCAACCCGCCGGGCAGGAAGTCTTCCACCGTCAGGTAACGCACATTCGTGGGTACGCTCAACGTGATTCGCACCTGCACGATCTCGCCCTGCTGCGCCTGGGTAACCAACTGCCCCGTGGGGCTGAGGGTGTCGCTGGCGACGGCGATGTACTCGCGCAGCACGCCGAATCCCCGGTCGAGCGCCTGGGCATTGGCGGCATCTTCACGGTAGCGCAGCCGCAGCGCATAGTACAACCGCCCCCTGCCGCTCTGATCGGCGGCTGCCTGCCGCTGCAACAGCACCTGGCTCCCTTCGGGCTTCAGGTCGGTTCCTGCAATGATCACCCGGTCAGTTTCCCGCAAGGTCGCCGGTGAGACCACCGCCTCGCGGATGGTGCGTCCGTCGAGTGCGACCCGGTAGCGGTAATCGGCTTGCAGATCGCCGGTCTGCGCCGCATACTCCGCCAGCGCAAGCACGGCGCCGGCGGAGTCGTAAGCTGTGCGCCACATGTCACGCTCACGCTCGCCCATCAACCAGCGCACCGCATTGGGGATCAGGAAGTTCTGCGGATCAGATCGCAAAAGAGCCCGCACTGCCAGGCCGGTGGCCGTTACGTCGGTGTCGAGCAACCAGGGTGACATCCCGCCCACATCCCAGTGTGCGTCGGACGCGGTCAGCACGGCGCTGCCCATCAGTTCAGCAACCAGCGTTCGGACGCGACTCTCTTCGCTGCCGGTCGCCTGAAGGGTCAGGAGCAGGTACGCCTTCCCTGCGGCATTCAGTTTGCTACGCTCGTTGTACAGATTGACCGCCCGTCCACGATCTGGCTTGCCCGCCTCCCCGATAACGAACAGCACATAGGCGCGGGTATTCGGATCACTCAGGCGCGAACGGGGTGATGGCGGCTCATCAAGCGCTTCGGTCAGGAAGACGATCGCGCGGTCCAGCATCACCTGATCGACGGTGAAACCGGCGCGCTGCGCTTCGACCAGACCCTGAACCACGTAGGCAGTCAGATAGGGATCACTCTCGATGCCGCCCCACCATCCCCAACCGCCATCGAGCCGCTGCAACGCCGACAGGCGTTGCACGCCGTTCGTCAGGCTGCGCTCCAGGGTTGCCCGCAACTGCGGGTCGTCGAAACCGGCCTGCTGGAGCAGGCGATAGGCGGCGGCAGCCGGCATGAAACTGCTAACTGTCGCTTCACTGCTGAAGTATGGCGCCTGCGTCAATCGCTCGACACCCTGCGCAATGCCTGCCACCAGCGACGGAGTCAAATCGAGTTCGACGCGCGCATCGGCTGTCGTCTTTTCCGGCGGAAGTTTGACCGTCTCCACCACCTCGTCGATCACCTGCCCGGCACTCGCGGTCGCCTCTGCGGTTGTCAGGAAACGCAGCGGGACGCGCGCCTCGACCGCGTCGCTAAAACCGCCGCCGTTTGCGCGCAATGTCAGGATCACTTCATCGGCGTCGCCAGGCGGCAGATTGACGGTCGCCTGCCAGCGCACCAGGGTTGTGCCATTCGCCGGAACGTTGACCCGCTGCTCAACCGCGCCGTCGATGGTCAACGCCGGGTTGGGCGTCACCTGCACTGTCGCCTCAATTGCCGTATTCGTCGTATTCTGCACTACCGCCTGGAGCACCGGACGGTCGCCGACCGTCAGGGCGCGCGGCAGCGTCGGACGCAGCAGCAGCGGCTTACTGGCAACGATGTCAATCGTTTGCTCGCCAACCAGCGTATCGGCGGTGATGGCACGCGCCGTCAGGCGCCAGGTCGTCAGGTTGTCCGGCAGGGTCACGCTGAACTGCGCTATGCCGTCATCGCCAGTGACAAGCGCCGGATTCCAGAACGCGGTGTCGGGGAAGTCGCGTCGTATGTCCAGCGGCGCTTCGAGACCGCCTCCGCCTCCCTTGTCGCCTGGCTGCAAGCGCAGCGTCACCCGATCAACAAGCGCCGTCAACGGATTGGAGGTGAACACCCCCAGCGCGCGCTGGTCGTAGAATGCCTGGCGCAACGATGGATTCGGGTCGTCCGCCAGGGTCAACACCGCCTTATCAACCAGCGCCAGCGAGACTTCGGCGCGCACGCCCTTGCCAGTATAGTCAGTCGCTTTGATCGTGTAGGTCACAGTGTCGCGTGGTCCGACTTGCGTTTTGTCGGGGGTGAGGGCAATCGTCAGTTCCTGGCGCTCGGTCGAGACCGGCAGTTTCACAATGCCGACGCGCAGATCGGGCGCGGCGGGCGCGTCGGAGGTGCTGCCGTTACCCGGGGCTTTGATCAGCGTGAGCGAAGCGTACACATTCGGCGCATACTCGTCGCGGATGGGAACCTGGAGCACGCCGGTGGTTCCCTGGAGCGTGAAGGTGCGATGTTCGAGCACACTGCCGCGCTCAATGGTAAGCAGCGCGGTCATATCGGGGTACGGCGCCGTCACCAGAATAGTCGCTGTATCGCCCGGCTTGTAGAGACGCTTGTCGGCGATCAGATCGACACGGTTGCTGTCATCGATCCCCCAGAAGACGTCACCACCCGCCGCCCACGTATAGGCGCTCGTCTGCACCGCGCGCCCGGCATCGTCCTTTCCGGTTGCAACAATGCGGTACGATCCGCCCTGCGGCGGCGTGAACTGCACCTGCCCGCGCCCCTGCCCATCCGTCGTTGCAGGGCGTGTCTCGACCAGCGTATCGGTATAGGCGGATGTCCAGTAAAAGCGTCCATCGGCGCTCTGTTCGCGCACACTGTACCACTCGCGCCGGTAAAACTCCACTGCGAGGGTGCGATTCGGCGCCGGATCACCCTGCGGTGTCAGGGTGACGATCGAGACCTGCTGCGGCTGCCCGACACTCGCAACATACCCCTCCGGGCGCAGACCGATGTAGAACGCCCCGCCGTGGACGGTGATCGTCGACTGTGAGGCGATCACCTGTCCATCGACGTCGGTCACCTCGACATCGATGGTCAACACCTGGCTGCCGGTGCGCAGACCGCCGCCCGCCGGCGGACGGTCATACGTCGATGCTGGCAGAGACAGCGTGAAGCGTCCCTGCGCATCGGTCGCGCCTTCACCCTCGGCGATCAAGTCGCCAAAGATGAAATCCTGGCGGAACATGTACCATGCGTAGGCGTCATCAACATCAACAAAACTGAAGTTCGGCGCGCTGTCGCTGGAAAAATAGAATGGTTGCGACAGAATGCGCCAGCGCACCGGCGCATTCGACGGCGCGCCGCCGGCGAAGTACGCCGCCTGCACAGCGACATTCAGTGGATCGCCGCGCAATAGGTCAGGAGTGGACGGCGTGACGCTCACTTCAAACGCGGGCACGCGATACTCCGCCACCAGGAAACTTCCGAACACAACGGGTGCGCTGTTGTCGAACCCTTGCGGACCGCCAAGCCGCGCAATCAGCGAGTAGGAACCAAGCGGCGCGCCCTGCGCCAGCGGCAGATCAAGTGCGAATGTGCCGAATGGACTGAAGGTCAACGTTGTCGAAATGATCGTAGTCCCTTCTGGATCGCTCACTTCCACATACGCGCGATCCCCGGCGCCGGGGAGCACATACCGTTCCGCCTGTCCCGGTCCTGCGCTTACGGCGATGCCGCGCAACGCGCCGCGCACATGCACCGTTTGCCCTGGACGGTAGATTGGCTTGTCGGTGAAAACGCTGCCAGCGAATGTGCGCGAGCCATAATCTGCCATCAGCCCAAAACTCCAGGGACTGATGCCACTCTCCCAATCGCTGGTTGTGAAGGTGACTGTTCTACCACCCTCCGACGCCCAGAGAAAGAGCGTCTCAAACTGCCGTCCATCGAACGGCGCCGCCAGCACGCCATCCGCACCGGTGCGTCCAAGGTTGACCAGATTACCAAGCGATCGGCTTTCGTACCGATACGCCGTAGCGCTCACTGCCAGGTTGGGAACCGGTTGTCCGGTGGTCAGATCGATCGCCCAGACGAACAGGCGATCCGCGCTGCGTTTGACCGTCAGCGCATATGGGCTGACTACCATCACCTGGCGGTCCACCAGCCTGCCGAATGCGCGCAACTCCAGGTAATAGACGCCCGGATCGAGCGTTCCCACCTCCATAGTCCCGACGCGCCCACGGTTCCGGTCTCCGCCGAGCGGCTGCGTTCCCTGACTGACCAGATCGCCCGCATCTGGCAAGAACGACACCCAATCCTCATAACTGGACATCAGAACGGCTGCGGTTTCCGGCGTCAATCGCGTAATGCGCCAGTCCACGTTGGGAACATTCACCCACTGGAGCGGCACGCGCACATTACCGACGACGCGGTAGAAACCGGCGCGATAGGCGCCGATCAGACCGACGGACGGTTCGCGCGGACCGGTGCGGAAGGTCGCCGTCGCATCCTGACCGAGGGCAACGCCGTAAAGGTCGCGTGCAGCGGCGCCGACCGTTATACGATACTCAGTTTCGGGTTCTGGCTGGAAATAGACGTAAAAATCCGTGTCGTAGGAAGACGTGAAAACGTCCGTCGGTTGTGGCTCGATCACCAGCGCGCGGGCAACCGTATCCCAGTCCATCGGCGTACTGAAGATCAGGCGGAAGCCGCCAGACTCGGGAGAGACGGTCGCACCCGGCGCCGGATCGGTCGTCACGAGCGCTGGCAGCGGCGCCACCCGAAAGGAACTGTTGAACGGCTGTTCCAGCACGCCGTTGCCACGCGCCGATCGCGCGCCGGCGTCCACGGTCACGACACAGGTGAGGCCGCGTTCCAGCGGCGTATCAGGGCGAAAGATCGCGTCGGTTCCGCTGACGGTAAGCGTACCGGCGATCGGCGCGCCATTGTCGGCGCGTGTGACGCGCAGCGCGCTGCGCAGTGATGCCAGGTCCATCGCCTGGTTGAACGTCACCGTCACCGGCGTGGTCGGCGCAGCAAACACCGACGCCGGTTGAACATCATTCACTGCCGGGTCGATTGTTCGGAACGACCAGACGTACTCGTTGCGCAGCACACCGCCGGTCTGATCGGTCAGACCCGCCGCCACTCGCACCCGATACTCCGTCGCCGAGTCAAGCGGCGCCGTTGGCGAAATCACGAAGGTGGACGTATCGATCCAGCGCGCCACGCCCTGCACCGGCGGGTCAATCGTCGCCGCCACGGGCAACCCGCCGGTCGCAGCGACATCGACCACCGGCACGACCGGATGGTTGAAGCGCACGCTGATCCGTGGAATATCGACCGGCACATCGCGCGTACCGCCAACGGGTTCCACCTGTTGCACTTCCAGGTCGCCAATGACGACAAACGCCCACTCGAACGGTTTGGTATTGAGGATGGCGCCACTGCGCGCGCTGACACCCGGTTCGAGCATCGCCCGGTAACGCACGCCGCGCTGGAGCGGCGCGGCGGGCTTGAAGCGAACGCCGCCTTCGAATGTTTCCACCGTTCCCGCAACTGCCACGCCGTTGGCGTCGAGCAGGCGGAAACTTGCGCTTGCCGAGGCGGGATCAACATCGCGATGGAGGCGAACTTCGATTGGGCGATCCGCTGCGACATCGGTTTCGCCATCGAACGGGCGCGTATCGGCGAGAAGCTGCGCCGCGGTTGTAAAACTCCAGATGACCGGTTGTTCCATCCGCGCCGCGCCGTCGGGCGTCAGATCGGGACGCACCGTAACGCGATAGGTGGTTGCCAGGCGCAACCCGCCCTCCGGCGAGAAGCCGAAGCGCGTCGGCGAAAGCCAGCGCCCGACACCGACGATCGGGGTTGGATCGCCGCCCGCAGTCAGCACGAGCGGTTGCGGCAACTCATCGGCGCGACGCGGATCGTCTGCTGCTGCCGCGACCGCCTCAGCACTCACCACCGGCGCATTGAACTCGACCATGATGAACATTTCGAGCGGAATATCGGCGCTGCCATCGGCGGGGGAAACCTCGCGCACGGCGATGTACGGCGCGGTGCGGAAGCGGACGGACTGGACGCTCTCGGTCGCGCGCCCAAGCGCATTGCGCACACCGGCGCCGATGGTCAGCGTATACTCCGCGCCGTACTGCAACCCGCCGACCGGCTGCACCAGCGCAACATTCCTCTGCACATCAACAGTTATGTCAACAGAAGGCTCGATTTTCAGCGCTGCGACGAGAGAATCCTTCTGCACCGACTGGCTGAACTCGATGCGCAGCGGCGCCTGCGGGTTGACCATCTCCGCCCCGTCCGGCGGGTCGATGCGCACGATCTGCGGCGCGCTCAGGAGGAGCGGACCGGCAAGCACAGCGACGATGATCAGGATCAGTCCGGCGCCTGCCGCGATGATCGCGCGCAGCGGGAATTGTGGAGTTTGTTTCATGGGTTATTTCCCTTGCGTCGTTAGCGGATAAGTGAGTGCAAGCGAATAAGCGAATACGTCAGCGAATGTGCCAGGGTGTACCTTTCGATCGCTGTCCTAAAACCACAGAGACACAGAGGGCGCAGAGAGAACCGTCTTCGCACCTTCAACCTTCGCACCTGCAACCCGCCTGCGTTCGATGGCGCAGACCTTTGAGGTCGGTTCGGATGCCCGGCGCTGCTACGGTTCGTTCTGCAGGAGCGATGCTCTGGAGAACGCCAGAGTCATGCCGGAGACCTCAAAGGTCGCGCTTTCGTTCAACGTGCAACGCGCCCACTGGCGCATCGCCAGGCGCCTGGGCGCGCCACTGGCGCGCCCCTACCGGTAACTACCCCCGCTGACCAGGCGCGCCACCGGCGCGCCCCTACCAGCACCTCCACCCTACGACCAACGCCCCTATCGGCGCGCCACCGGCGCGCCCCTACCGGCAACCGCCCCGCGGTCAACGTGCCACAATTGGAGACGTTGCGGTGCAACGTCTCTCCTGTTTACGGCGCGCTGCGGACCTCGAATTCCACTACCGGGCTGCGCACGATCCGTCCGCCGGCATCGCGCCCTTCGGCCCATACCTGATGCGTGCCTGGCCGCAATTGCCAGAATGCGCGTTGCGACGCTGCAACCGGCGCCCCGTTGACGAAGACCGTCACCTGTTCGACATCCATGGTTGCCCCTGCGATAATGGCAATGCGTTGATGTTCGACCGGCACGCCTGGACTCAAGGCAAAGACTGCGCCATGCGCCGGGGAGGTGATCAGGAGGGGAACAGACCACCGGAAAGGTGGAGCGACTACGTTTCCGGTCGTGCTGCTGGCCGGCGTTTGGGAATTGCGCTGCTCCTCAGCGACTTCCGGCAACGGCGAACACACGGCGCGCGGCGGGCGCGGCACGCCAGCGTTCGCTGCCCAAGGCCCGGCTTCCGGCGGCAGCAGGCGATAGATGCGTAGCATCGTGCGCGTCTGCGGGTACCCGTCCGGCGCACGGCATTCGCGTACCGGATCGATGCGCACCATCACGTGCGTGTCGTCGGGGCGCTGCGGCACAGTATCGGCAGTGAACCGTTCGAGCCGGGTCGCCGGACAGACCGGTGACGGCAGCATGCCCCCTTCGGCGCAGATGGTCACCTCGACAATCCCCGGCGGGCGATCAAACGACCGTGGCGGCAACCCTTCGTGCGCCGACTGCATCACCTGACGCCAGACCGGCGCGGCGCCGGTGACGCCGCTGATCGCTTCCATCCTCCGCCCGTCGGCATTCCCGATCCACACCCCAACCACGCGGTCCGGCGTGTACCCAATCGTCCAGTTATCGCGCCAGTCGGTTGTGGTGCCGGTTTTGACGGCGGCAGGGCGATCAATGTCGAGTGCGCCGCCAAACGCACGCATACGCGCATGTCCATCACTCAGCATATCGCTGATCAGATAGGCGATCTGCGGATCGAGGACAGGCGACGGCGCTTCTCGCGTTAGCGGCATCACGGACTCGGACGATGAAGCGCCACTGATGTCCCGAATGGCATACGGGGTCACCCGCATGCCGCCATTTGCAAAAGCCGCATACGCCCCGGTCAGTTCCAGCAACGTCACCTCGCCGCCGCCAAGGGTCAGCGCCAGCCCAAAGCGCCCCGGATTATCGCCAAACGACGTAATCCCCAGGCGCGACGCCATCTCCAGCAACGCCGGGATGCCGATGAAGTCGAGGGTGCGCACGGCAGCGACATTCGAGGAGGTGGCGAGCGCCTCACGCAGGGAAAGAGGACCGTGAAAGGCGCGGTCATAGTTCTGGGGCGCGTAGACACGACCATCCGCATCGGTAAACGCAGTCGGCACATCGAGAATCGTCGTTGCCGGCGTCCACCCACGTTCAAGCGCCGCCGCGTAGGTGAGCGGCTTGATCGCCGATCCGGGCTGACGCAGCGCCAGCGCAGCATTGACCTGACCCTGAATGGCGTCGTTGGTGAAATCCGGGCTGCCGACCATCGCCAGGATCGCGCCGTCACGCGGGTCGAGCACGACTACCGCGCCATTTCGAGCGCGGCGATCGGGGCTGCCGTCATAAGGATTGGCGAGCGCGGCGATCTGACGGCGCAGCGCACGTTCCGCCGCTTCCTGCAATCCCAGGTCGAGAGTGGTGGTGATCGTCAGTCCGCCACGCGTCACTGCATCGGGACCAAGTTCCGCCGCCAGTTGTTCCAGCACGAAGAAGACGAAATGCGGCGCACGCGGCAGGCATCCCGGCGTGCCGCAGTTACTGCGGAACTGCAATGGCTCGCCGGCGGCGCTTTCCGCCTCGGCTGGCGTAATAAAACCGGCGCGCACCATCGCTGCCAGCACATCGCGCTGACGGGCGCGCGCCGCATCGGGGTTGACGAATGGGTCGTAGCGCGACGGCGCCTGCGGCAGACCGGCGATCAGCGCGGCTTCCGCAAGATCGAGGTCACGCGCTGGTTTGCCGAAGAACCGCTGCGCCGCCGCCTCGACGCCGTAACTCATCGCGCCATAATAGGTCTGATTGAGGTACAATTCCAGAATTTCGTCCTTGGAAAGCGCCGCAGTCAGTTTGAGCGCCAGCGCAATCTCGCGCGCCTTGCGCTCCAGGCTGCGCTCCTGCGCCAGCGACGGGTCAATCAAAAACGAACGCGCAAGTTGCTGGGTGATCGTAGAGCCGCCGGCGACAATCCGACCCTGCTGAAGGTTGAGCCAGATCGCCCGCGCAATGCCGCGAAGATCGATGCCGGGATTATCGTAGAAACCGGCGTCCTCGACGGCAATCGTCGCCTGGATCAGCGCAGGCGACATCTGGCTCAAAGGAATAGAGCGACGCTGCGCGCCAAACGGATCAGGGGCGCTGTAGAGCAGACGACCGTTGCGATCCAACACCAGGGTGGCGCCGAGACCGGCGCGCGCGCGCAGTTGCTCAGGAGAAGGCAGATCGGTCGAAACCCACAACCAGACGCATAGCAACGCCAGTGCGGCGGCGCCGACGACTGCGACGCGGACCGGTATGCGGAGGAGACGACCTAATTGCCTGCGATAGGAACGCTGCGCCACACCTTTGCCTTTCCCGCGCTGCCTGGTGATTCGCTTGGATCATAGCACATTGGCTGCAAGCATGGAATGAGCAATGGATGACATGCGATTAATCGGCAGAAATGAGGTCTTGTCACACTGCGGCATGCGCAGTATTATTGATCACACACTTATTATCTGGACAAGGACGTTCAGACAATGCGCATTATTGTAACAGCCGATCTCCACTACCGCCCGGCACAACGCGACGCTTACCTGGCATTCGCCGAATGGGTGCGACAGCGCAATCCCGACTGCTTCATCATTGCCGGCGACATCGGGCATCCGCTCCGCCTTTTTCAACGCGGGCTGCAACTCTTCCGCGACCTGCCCTGCCCGCGCGCCGTGATCGCCGGAAACCACGATGTCTACCGCAGCGACCACGATAGTCGCACGCTCTGGGAAGCCTGTCTGCCGCGCATTGCGCGTGAGGAAGGGTTCATCTGGCTCGAAAACGATGTGCTGACGCTGGAAAATATTGGCATCTGCGGCACCATGGCGTGGTACGACTACTCATCGCGTGCGCCGCACCTCGCGTTTGGCGATCACGAGTATCGCATCCTCAAGGGAAGCGTCAACCACGACGCTGATTATGTCGATTGGCCCTGGAGCGACCGCGCCATGGCGCGCTACCTGGCGAAGGGGTTCGCCAGCCGCATGGAAACGCTGATCGGTAATCCAGGCGTCTCGCAGATCCTGGTTGTGACCCATGTGCCGATCATCGAGGCGGCGGTGCCGCGCCATCCCGAAAGCGACTTCTGGAGCCTGATGAGCGCTTACCTGGGGAATCTCACGCTGGGGAAGTTTGTGCTCGACCAGCCCAAGGTGAGCCATATCGTCAGCGGGCACCTGCACCGCGCCGGGCGCTGGACGATTGCGGGACGGTATGGCGCAGTCGAGTGCCATGTGGTCGGCAGCCGCCCTGGAGAACCGACGGCGGTCGAGTTGAATTTTTAGGGACGCTGCGGGCTGATGAACTTTGAATAATTATTCCGCTATCCGCCTACCCGCCCGGCGACTAAAGTCGCGGGCTAAGGGAAGCGAAGCCCGCCTGCGCGGGCTGGACGTGGCGATACCGGATTATTTTCTCAAAAACCATAAGCCCTTGCTGAGGCCGTGAAAGCCCCTCCGGGGCTTCCATGTCCTGAGCGAGAGCTTTACCGCAGCTCACGCAACCCGGCGGCGCAGGTCGACCGGAATTCATTTCCTGACGTTCGTGTGTCCACGAAGGCATTGCCAGCATCGCTCGAAAAGGTTGAGTCAAAGACGTCGGGGCGCCAAGCCTCGTAATGACACAGTACGCTTTCTTTTGCGTCTTCGCGCCTTTGCGTCAGCTTAAGCCCTCTCCACGTCCCTCTGCTGCCGCATCTCCATCCAGCGCCGCACCCGTTCGCGCACCCAGACGGCATCGGCAGGCGGCAGCGGCGGCGGCGGCACAGGGCGCGCGTAATCCACCGAGTCGGCATAGTGCGCGCGGGCATACGCCGTCTCGAACACCTGCTGCAGGTTGAGCGTCACCACCCCGAAATCCTCCGTCGTCGGCACCACAATGGTCGGCAGCGGGTCGCGCAGGTCGATGAACCAGGCTTCATAGCGATAATCCGTGGCGCGTTTGAGCAGCACGCAGTAATCGCTCCTTCCCGCCGTCGCCTCGAACCGCTCCCCGGCGCGCAGCAGGTCGATCTCGATCCAGTGGGTGCGCGACTCGAACACCACCGACCGCTTGCGCGCAAAGGCGACGGCGCTCGGCGTGCCCGGCGTCTTGTTGGCGGGCGACAGCAGTTCGATGATCGTCACCACGCGACGGGTGCGCGCGTCGCGGATTTCGATGAAGCGTTCGCGCAGTTCCGGTTCCGGCAGCGGCTCAATCAGCGTCGGCGCGGTATAATTGGCGTCGAGCGGCGCAGTGACGCCGGGGCGCGCCGGGGTGACGACCGCCAGGCCGGGAACTATTGCGCCGATGCGGGTCGGGCTGTCCTCTTCCGCCACAATCAGGCGCTGCTCGACGGCGACGACGAAGCGCGGACTCAGGATGTCCGCCAGCACACTGCGCATACCGCTGATCAATTCGGTATGCACATCGGGCCACAGATCGGGCGCTTCGAGGAACGGGTCCATGCCGGGGAAGGGGGAGCGCATCGCAGCACCTCGCCTGATGTACAATGGTGTGGTTTCAGTGTAGCACGCAGGAGCGCAGCATGCAATCTATCGATTGCCGGGTGGGATGTGGGGCGTGTTGCATTGCACCATCGATCTCGTCGCCTATTCCGCGAATGCCGCACGGCAAACCGGCAGGTGTGCGATGCATCCAGTTGAGCGCCGACAATCGCTGCATGCTGTTCGGGCGCCCTGAACGACCGGCAGTATGCGCTTCCTTGCAGCCAAGCGTGGAGATGTGCGGCACAACGAACGAGGAAGCGTTTATCATATTGACTGCTCTGGAGCGCCTGACATCGCCAGAGTGATGGAGGGAGTCATCGATGCACAACGTTCCTGAACCGAAGACCGCTGCATGGCGCCGCTGGCTGGCGCACCTGTGGTATGTGTGGGGCAATAGCCTGACGTATTGGGGGCTGCGCACCACCGATGTCGGTTTCTTTCGGGCGGCGGAAGGGGCGTACAGTCGCGCGATTGCGCTCTGGCCCACATTCAGCGGCGCCTATTTCCAGCGCGGCATCATCCGTGAACGCGAACTCAATCAGCGCGCCGCCGGGTTGCGCGACCTGAGCCAGGCGATTGTACTGTCGCCGGAATGGCCCGAACCCTACCTCCGTCGCGGTCTCATCCGGCGGTTCCACGGCAACCCCCATGATGCCATCGCCGACCTCGAACGCTACCTTGAGTTGACCGGCGACTCCTCCTGGCGCGACGAGGCAGAGCGACAGATTGCCGCGCTGCGGGCGGAATGCTGATATGCCGGACGAAACACCGTGCAGCATCGCTTCGCCTGCCGCGCACACCCGCATTGTCGACCTGACGACAGCGCACCTGGCGATTGTCACTGGCGGTCGCCTGGCGTTGGTGGCGGCGTTCCGCATCATCTATCCGCTGCAACCGTTCCTGACCGATGAGTTGAACGTGGACCTGCGCACCGTCAGCGCATTGATTACGGTGCAACTGGCAGCGTCGATGCTCAGCCCGCTGGGCGGAGCGATGGCGGATACACGCGGCGAGCGTGCAACGATGAGCAGCGGTCTGGCGATCTTTGCGCTGGGAACGGCGTTGTGTGCGCTCTCGCCTTCGTTTGTTGCTTTCCTGATCGGCTATGCGCTGGTGGGGCTGGCGGTTGCGCTCTATCAACCTGCGGCGCAGGCGTACCTGGCGGCGCGCACCCCCTATGCGCGGCGGGGATGGGCGCTGGGCGTGTTCGAGACCTCGTGGGCGCTGGGGGCGCTGCTAGGAGTGGCGCCGCTTATGCAACTCGTTCAGACAACACAACGATCCGCCCCTGCCTTCTGGTCGCTGTCTCTTGCCGGTCTGGCGTCACTGGCGCTGGTGTGGGCACTGCTGCCGGACGGATCGAGCAATCTCCGCACAACGACGCGCCGGATCGACTGGCGGGCGCTACGCACACGAGAGGCGCTGCTGGCGCTGCTGTTCGTGGCATTGACCCTCTGTGCATACGACCTGATCCAGATCGTGTTGGCGCCCTGGCTGCGTCAGACGCTTGCGGTGAATGAGGCGCAACTGGGGCAACTGTTTGCGCTGGCAGGGATTGGCGAACTGATCGGCGCCCTGGGGGTCGCGCTCCTTGGAGACCGGCTCGGCATCCGGCGCACGACCGCTGCCGGATTTCTTCTGGCAGCGGCATGCGTTGCGGCGCTGCCGTTTGTCGGTCAGGAATGGTTATGGCTGCTGCCGGTGTATGTTCTGCTCTATCTGTCGTTTGAGTATGCGATTGTTGCGGCATTCCCGCTGGTATCTGCGGTGGCGCCGTCGGCGCGCGGCACCATGCTCGCGCTCAGCGCCGCTGCCATCGGCGCCGGGCGGGTCGTCGCTTCGCTGGTCGCCACGTCACTCTGGCTGACCTTCGGGATCGGCTGGACGGCAGCGGTCACTGCGGCGATCCTATGCGCGTCGCTCCTCTGCCTGCTGGTAGTGAAACCGAGGGAGTAACGAGAACTGAGAACCGAGAACCAGTGACCTCTCTCCTTGCTCTTGCCTCATCCCCTCGCCCCTCGCGCCTCATCCCCTCGCCCCTCGCGCCTCATCCCCTCGCCCCTCGCCCCTCGCGCCTCATCCCCTCCCGCCCTAGGAAAAAAACGCATCCGGCGGCAACGGCGCCACATCCGCCAGCCTGACGTGCAACGCCAGTTCTTCGCGGCGCACCTCAATCACGCGCCCCTGCAACCGGCGATCTCCCTTGCGCCAGCGCACCATGTCGCCGACACGCACATCGATATGTTCTGGGCGAATGTAGGCGCCCTCAAAATAGATGCTGAACCCATCGTCGCGCAACTCGTCGACCGGCAGGCTGGTATAACGCCGACCATACCCGCGCCGATCAACGTCCACGGTCAACAGACGACGCTCGGTCTGACTCACACGCATTTCCCCAAAAGCGGATCACCATTCGCGCTATTATAGCATCACCTTGACGCGCTTCTCAGGCTGCGGTATACTCGCTGGCGGTATCCGCGCCTGCAAAAGACATCGCCCGCCTGGCGGCTCCCGTTCACGAGCAATGGTCCTGTGTACGACAACGCAGTCGTGCAGTTGCGCATCCCTTCGCAGAGGCTGTACGCTGCGTATCGTATTCCGCGCCAGCCCCGAAAGATGCCGCTCTGCCCGCGATGAGGAGGGCTTATGACACGTCCACGAGTGCAGCACGTCAGCATCCCGCGTCCCCCCGGCAGCGATGAAGCCACCCGCGCCTTCTACGGCGGATTGCTTGGGCTGGAAGAGATTCCGGCGCCCTCGTCAATGATCCCTTTCAATGTTATTTGGTATCGTCTGGGTGATGCCGAACTTCATCTGTTCGCCGAGGAGCCGCATGCCGATCCATCTGGAAGACACGTTTGCATTGAGGTCGAGGATCTCGAAGCAACGCGCTCGCAATTGATCGCCGCAGGCTATACCCCTGAGGACACTGTCGCCATCCCCGGTCGTCCACGGTTCTTCTGCCGCGATCCGTTCGGCAATCGGATCGAGTTCACGACAATTATCGATGACTACCTGAAATATCAGGCATAACGCATACCAATCTGTTTCTGAAGCAGAAGGGGCACACGGTTATGTCAAACACAATTGGCGTCGGTCTGGTCGGCTACAAGTTCATGGGCAAAGCGCACTCGAACGGGTACCGCCAGGTTGCCGCATTCTTTCCCGATGTCGCGCTGCGCCCGGTGATGAAGGCGATCTGTGGGCGCGACGAGGCGGCGGTACGCGCTGCGGCGGCGCAGTTCGGCTGGGAAGGATACGAAACCGACTGGAAAAAACTGGTCGCGCGCGACGACATTCAGTTGATCGATGTCTCGACGCCGGGCGACACGCACGCCGCAATCAGCATCGCTGCCGCCGAAAACGGCAAGCACGTCTTCTGTGAAAAGCCGCTGGCGAACACCCTCGCCGAGGCGCGGCAGATGCTCGACGCCGTGCAGCGCAACCGGGTCGTCGGCATGGTCAACTTCAACTATCGCCGCGTCCCGGCGGTGCAACTCGCCAAATCGCTGATCGACTCCGGGCGCCTGGGAACGATCTACCACTGGCGCGCCGTTTACTTGCAGGACTGGATCATGGACCCGAATTTCCCGCTGGTCTGGCGGTTGCAGAAGGATGTCGCCGGCGCCGGCACGCTGGGCGATCTCGGCGCGCACATCATCGACCTGGCGCGCATGCTGGTCGGCGAAATCACCGAAGTGACCGGGTTGACCGAGACGTTCATCAAGCGCCGACCGACGCTCGCGGCGACGACCGGCGGGCTTGGAGCTGCGGCCGGAACGGAGATGGGAGAGGTGACCGTCGATGATGCAGCACTGTTCCTGGCACGCTTCGCCAGTGGCGCCGTCGGCACGTTCGAGGTGACGCGCTTCGCCAAGGGACGCGCGAACTACAACAGTTTCGAGATCAACGGCAGCAAGGGGAGCGTGCGCTTCAACCTCGAACGCATGAACGAACTCGAGGTGCTGCTCGACGACGACATGCTGGATGTCGCCGGGTTCCGCACTGTGCTGGTCACCAACGGCAATGCACACACGTACCTGAACGCCTGGTGGCCCGCCGGGCATATCATCGGATGGGAACATACCTTCACCCACGGCATATACGATTTGCTGAACGGCATCGCCGCCGGCGTCTCGCCCGCCCCGACCTTCGAGGACGGCTTGCGCTGCCAGGCGATCCTCGACGCCGTCGAACGATCCGCCGGAAGCAAGCAGTGGGTGGCGCCGGAGTATTAGAGGCGAGAGGCGAGAGGCGAGAGGCGAGAGGCGAGAGGCGAGAGGCGAGAGGTGAGAGGTGAGAGGTGAGAGGTGAGAGGTGAGAGGTGAGAGGTGAGAGGCGAGAGGCGAGAGGTGAGAGGCGAGAGGCGAGAGGTGAGAGGTGAGAGGTGAGAGGTGAGAGGTGAGAGGTGAGAGGCGAGAGGTGAGAGGTGAGAGGTGAGAGGTGAGAGGTGAGAGGTGAGAGGCAAGAGGTGAGAGGTGAGAGGTGAGAGGTGAGAGGTGAGAGGTGAGAGGTGAGAGGCGAGAGGTGAGAGGCAAGAGATGAGAGGTGAGAGGTGAGAGGTGAGAGGCGAGAGGTGAGAGGTGAGAGGTGAGAGGTGAGAGGTGAGAGGTGAGAGGGGTTCACAGCGAGTAGCAACGTTGCATCGCAACGTCTCCAAGAACATCAAACGCATGTACGATCTTTGAGGTCTCAGCCATCGATTCTGGAGGTGTTCGAGGCATGTTTCCGCCGGAACGAACGGCGACAGCGCCACGCACGCGGATTGACCTCAAAGGTGTGCGCCAGTGAATACAGGAGAAGAATCTATGCCACGACCGGTTACTCTGTTTACGGGCCAGTGGGCGGATCTCCCGCTGGCGACGCTGGCTGCCAAAGCCAGAAGTTTCGGCTATGACGGATTGGAACTTGCCTGCTGGGGCGACCATTTCGAGGTCGATAAGGCGCTTGAATCCGACCGTTACATCCGCGAAAAGCGCGAACTGCTCGAACAGCACGGGTTGCAATGCTTCGCCATCAGCAACCACCTGGTCGGCCAATGCGTGTGTGACAACATTGACGAACGTCATAGAGCGATCATTCCGGCGCGCGTCTGGGGCGACGGCGACCCCGAAGGAGTGCGCCAGCGCGCTGCCGAGGAGATGAAGAATACTGCGCGCGCCGCCGCTGCGTTCGGCGTCAAACAGGTCAACGGCTTCACCGGTTCCTCGATCTGGCATCTGATCTACTCCTTCCCGCCCAACATTCCCGAACAGATCGAGGCCGGGTACGCCGATTTCGCAGCGCGCTGGAATCCGATCATGGACGTGTTCGATGAGGTGGGGGTGCGTTTCGGTCTGGAAGTGCATCCAACCGAGATCGCTTACGATATCGTGACCACCGAGAAGACCCTGGCAGCGATTGGACGCCGACCGGCATTCGGCATCAACTTCGACCCCAGCCACCTGATCCATCAGTTCGTCGATCCGGTGCTGTTTATCGAGACATTCGCCGACCGCATCTATCACGTCCACGTGAAGGAGAGCCGCCGTAACCTGAATGGTCGCACGAGTATTCTGGGATCGCACCTCAACTTCGGCGATCCACGCCGCGGCTGGGATTTCGTGTCGCCAGGGCATGGCGATATTCAGTGGGACCCGATCTTCCGCGCGTTGACCCGCATCGGCTACAACGGTCCGTTGTCGGTCGAGTGGGAAGACAGCGGCATGGACCGCGAGTTCGGCGCTGCAGAAGCGTGTGCGCTCGTGAAGAAGAGCGACTTCCCGCCGAGCGCCGTCGCCTTCGATGCGGCGTTCCAGAAGTCCTGACACAAAGGGTAAAGTGCATGCCCCCGCTTCTGGAAGGAAAAGTCGCCATTGTGACCGGCGCCAGCCGCGAAATTGGCGCGGCGATGGCAGAGATGCTGGCAGCGCATGGATGCACGGTGCTGGCGGCGCACTTCGGTGAGGCGGAACGCGCAGCAGCGGTGGTCGAACGCATCCGCGCCGCCGGCGGGCGGGCGCAAGCCTGCGACGCCGACCTGTCGAGTGTTGCGGCGAACCAGGCGCTGATCGCGCGTGCGGTGGAAGCCTTCGGGCGCGTTGATATTCTGGCAGCGAACGCCGGCATCACGATCAGCGCACCATTCCTCGACACAACCGAGGATCAGTGGGAGACGCTGTTCAACCTGAACGTCAAAGGATCGTTCTTCGCGGCGCAGGCGGCGGCGCGCCAGATGATTGCACAGGGTGATGGCGGACGGATCGTTTTTTCCGCTTCGGTGACCGGCGTGCAGGCGATTCCAGGCTTGAGCGCCTATGGGATCACCAAAGCCGCATTGCGGCACATGGCGAAGACCCTGGCGTGTGAACTCGGTCCGTATGGCATCACCGTCAACGCCCTGGGCATCGGCGCCATTCTGAATGAACGCAACCGCGCCGACGACCCGGAGTATGAAGCGCACTGGAACAGCGTCACGCCGACCGGGCGCGTCGGCTTGCCAGACGATGTTGCACGGGCGCTGATCTTTCTGGCGTCGCCGGGAGCGGCGCATATCACCGGACAAACGCTCATTATCGACGGCGGATGGACGCTGATCAGCCCGCTGCCGTCGTCTTCCTGACTCCTGGTATCATGCGCGCGGCGCAGGGGCGCCGAGGATGCGTTCTGCATGCAGAAAGGCATTCCGGGCATATGCAACCAGGAGGAGGAGAGGATGAAACTGGCGCAGATTGAAGGACTCGAACCGGAGATGATTGCCCGCCTCAGTACGATTGGCATCGACACAACGCATGATCTGCTGCACCGGGGCGCCGAACCGGCGGGCAGAGCCGAGATCACCGGCGCTTCCGGGTTGACCGAGACGGCGCTGCTCGCCATCTTGTTCCGCGCCGACCTTGAACGAGTGCGCGGCGTTGGCTGGGATTACGCCGGATTGCTGGTAGAGGCAGGTGTCAGCACCGCAGTCGATCTGGCGCACCGTCAGGCGGAGGACCTGCGCAAGCGCCTGGCGGCGATCAATGCTGAACGTAGCCTGGTGAAGCGCGTCCCGTCACTGGCGCAGGTCAGCGCCTGGATCGAGCAGGCGCGCACGCTGCCCGCCACGCTGCGGTTCGATGGCGGCGGCGAAACGTATTGAACGTTGGTCCCGCGTCCTTTTCCAGGGACGATCAACGTGAACCTGGACATTCTGATCTGCGGGTTGACGCCCCGGCTCAGGCCAGGCAAGCCCCTCCGGGGCTTTCACACGCTCAGCGAGGGCTTTAGCCCGCAGCGGCGGCGCACCTTCCTTCATAAAAGCGAGTAATCCTATGAGCACCATGTACGAACCCAAACCTGAGCACAAGTTCACCTTCGGTCTCTGGACGGTCGGCAACGTCGGACGCGATCCGTTCGGCGAGCCGGTGCGCCATCTGCTGTCACCGGTTGAGATCGTCCATCTCCTGGCGGAAGTCGGCGCGTATGGCGTCAACTTTCACGACAACGATCTGATCCCGATCGATGCGACGCCTGCCGACCGGGATCGTATTCTGCGTGATTTCAAGGCGGCGTTGCAGGAGACCGGACTTGTCGTGCCGATGGCGACAACCAACCTCTTCGCCGATCCCGTCTTCAAGGATGGCGCGTTTACCTCGAACGACCCACAGGTGCGCGCCTATGCGCTGCAAAAGACGATGCGCGCTATTGATCTGGGAGTTGAATGCGGCGCAAAGGTATACGTCTTCTGGGGCGGGCGCGAGGGGGTGGAGAGCGACGCCGCCAAAGACCCGCTGGAGGGACTGAAGCGCTACCGCGAAGCGATCAATTTTCTGTGCGCCTATGTGAAAGATCAGGGGTACGATCTGAGATTCGCACTCGAACCAAAACCGAATGAGCCGCGCGGCGACATCTACCTGGCGACCGTCGGGCATGCACTGGCGTTCATCAACACGCTCGACGACCCCGACATGGTCGGGTTGAACCCGGAAGTCGCTCACGAAACCATGGCGGGGCTGAACTTTCTGCACGGCGTCGCACAGGCGTGGGACGCGGGCAAACTGTTCCATATCGACCTGAACGATCAGGTGATCGGGCGCTACGATCAGGACTTTCGTTTTGGCGCGGTGAACCTGAAAGCAGCGTTCTTCCTGGTGCGCTTCCTGGAGAATGTCGGCTACCAGGGGAGCCGCCACTTCGACGCGCACGCCTACCGCACCGAGGATTATGAGGGGGTCAAAGCATTCGCGCGCGGCTGCATGCGCACCTACCTGATCTTGAAAGAAAAGGCGCGCCGCTTCGACGAAGACGCTGAAATCCAGGCGCTGCTCGCAGAGATCACCGCCGACGACGGCGCGATGGCGCCGTTCTGGGGCGGCTACAGCCGCGAGAAGGCAACTGCGCTCAAGGCGCATCCGTTTGATCGTGGCACGCTCGGACGACGTGGGCTGGCGTATGAGCGCCTCGATCAACTGACGAATGAACTGCTGCTTGGCGTGCGCTAATCGCCCGGCAAAATAACATTTTTCTCACCTCAAAGCGCGCCACTGGACGGCGCGCTTCGGTTTTTATCGCCTCAGAATACCACATCTGCGACATGCTTCTCTGGATAACGATCTTTTCAGAATGATTGACGACATGCGTTACGAATAGGTATAGTGCATTCGTCTACCGCTCACTGCTCGTAACTCGAAGGAATGTGCGATCCGGGTTTGATCATATCGCACATGGACATCCGTAGACGTTTGTCCGTGCATAGACGTGCGTTGCGCGACGGAAGCAAGCGTTCGGGCGATTATGGCTTCAGTGCATCTGCCAGGAGACGGCTATGTTTCGTGTGAATCGTTGGGTGGCGTTATGGACCCTGATTGTCGTGATCCTTGGCGGATTGCCTGTGGGTTCCATCACACATCTGGAGCAACCGGTCGCGCTGGCGCAGAGCGCTGTGGGAGGACCGCAACCAGGCGATGTCTTCCGTGAGTTTGCTTTCCCGCAGCGCCTGACTCTCTGTTTTCGGCCATCGAATAGCGCATCGTGCAACAACATTCCGGCAGAACGTTCCGCCGGATTGACATTCAACCCCGCAGGCGCCACGCGGGCTGAATTAGCCGTTGAATATTGGGGCGGGCACATTGGCACGCGCCAGCATTTTCGCGTCAACGCGCAAGATTACTGGCAACCGCTGCCGCCGATCCAGAATGTTCCCTCGGGCGCTCGCCAGCAGTGTTATTTCCGCACCATCCTGGGACGCACACTGCCGCTCGACCTGAGCCAGCTGCGGAATGGTGAGAACCGTTTCCGTTTCACCATTCAGTACAACAACCAATTCGGGCAGGATACGAGTTGCCCTGGAAACTTTGGTTGGGGCACAACCTATATCTATGGCTTCACTGCCCGGCTGTACTACACGCCGGGAAGCATTCCCGCGCCAAGCGGCAGCATCGCCTCACCTGCAGAAAACGCCACGATTGGCGAGATGCCGCAGATTACTGTCCAGGCGACCCCTCCCGCCGGTCGAACGATTGCGCGTGTCGACGTCATCGGTGAATACCTCGACTACGACTGGGACGGCAATGGCGTGCTGCGCGAGTGGCAGTATCAACTGGCGCGCACCCAGATGCAACGTCACATCGGCTGGGCAGTGCGCGACGGCAATGTCTACCGCGTGGTCTGGAACACTACCTGGATACCGGATCAGGTCGATGCAAACGGCAATCCGCTGCCGGTGCGCCTGATGGCGCGGATCACCGACAGCGACGGGGTGTCGGTGATGACCGCCGCGCGCACGGTCTGGTTCCAGCGCAGCGGGCGTCAGGTGCGGATGTATACCTCCTCGCACGACTACGGCAGTCTGCCTCAACGTGTGTTTGGCGTGCGACAGAACTTCGGCCCGCGCAATATGAGCGCTTCCACACCGCCACTGACGACCACTATCACGATTGACGATGACCCAACCGGCGCCGCCTCAGCACGGATGATCATCCATACCTGGGCAGGCGATCAGACCAAAGAAGAGCCGAATGTGCGCGATCGCATCACGATCAACAATGTCCCCATCGTCAATGTCAATGCCCCTCCGCCTGCCGTCGCGACGCCGCCGATCGGCGCTGACCATCACTGGAGTTTCGACTGGCGCGATGTGCCAGTGTCGGCGTTGATCCGGGGGGATAATCTTTTCGGGGTATGGACCAATCGCCAGGGGCATCATCTGGAGATCAACTGGCCCGGTCCGGCATTGATGGTTGAACGGGTCGATGCGCCCTATGCCCACGACCAGGTGATCGTCACCCCGGAAGACACACCGATTACGGTCACGTTGACCGGCTCGACGCCGTTCCTTAACCCGCTGACGATCGCACCGATCAACAACCCGTCGCGTGGAACGCTCAGCGGATCGGGAACCACGCACCGCTATACGCCGCAGGCGAACTACAACGGTGCGGATCGGTTCGACTTCCGCGTCTCGAGCGCCGACGGCGAGGATACCGGAACCATTCATATCGTCGTCACGCCGGTGAACGATGCGCCGGCGCTGAACTCGTCGCCACGCACATTCCCCTCGATTCCCGAAGATGTTCCCGATGCCAGCAATCCTGGAACGACGGTAAGCGCACTGCTCAGCGGCATGGTCACCGATCCCGATCCTGATGCGCTTCCCGCAGGGGTAGCGCTGACCGGCGCCAGCGGCAATGGAACATGGCAATACTCACTCGACGGCAATTCCTGGCTAGATGTCGGCACAGTCGCCCCAACCAGCACCCTGCTGCTCGAACCATCGGCACGGCTACGGTTCCGTCCGGCGCCGAATTTCTTTGGTCAGGCAAGCATCACCTATCGCGCATGGGATCGGACCGATGGCTTCGCCAATGGTCAGCGCGGGGTCGATCCCGGCAATGGCGGCGGAACCAGCGCCTATAGCAGTGCCACGGCAACCGCAACAATTACCGTGACACCGGTCAATGATCCGCCAGAGATCTCGATTTCGAGCAGCATCACGACAACCCATATCCTGGCGCCGTTCAGTATCGGCGGCTCGTCCTTCGATGTCGAAGACCAGACGCTGACAATAACGGTCGATTTTGGCGATGGCGCATCGGCGCAGACCACTGCATCCGCCCCGGATCGAGCATTCATATTCAACCATGCCTATCAACAAAGCGGAACGTACACCGTCACCGTGACGGTGCGCGACTCCGAGAATGCGGCTGCCAGTTCCTCATTTGTGGTGCGCGTGATCAACGACCCGCCCGTTGTGACGTTCAATGCCGACAATCCTGCAACTGCGCATATTTTCACCCCGTACAACGGCGCCGGTTCGTTCTTCGACACCGAGAACGACAACATTACGCTTCAGATTGACTTCGGCGACGGCACGGAGGCCCAATCGCTCACCGCGTCGCCGAGCAGCGCCTTTACGTTCAGTCACCGGTATCAGCGAACCGGAACGTACACCATGACCGTCACAGCGAGCGACTCCGAGTCGACCACGCGCACCACCCAAACAGTACAGGTCGTCAATATGCCGCCGGTCGTCACCCTCAACGCGCCAGGTCAGGTTCTGCTGGGCAATGCTTTTACCGGCGCCGGATCGTTCGCCGATATCGAAGAGTTGCTACGAGTTCGTGGAATGCAACCGTCGATTACGGCGACGGGAGCGGACCACAGCCGTTGATGCTGTCTGGAGATAAGCGTTTCACGCTGAACCATACTTACGCGGAGGAAGGAACATACACCGTCACAGTGCGCGTCTCCGACATCGAAGGCGCAGCCGGAACTGCGACCATATCCGTCCGTGTGTCGCGCTTTTTCTTTGTCCATATGCCGCTGGTGGTGCGGTGAGCAACCGACGCCTTGACGATATGCCAGAACACGATATGATTCTGCGCAGGAACGTCTCTGACCTGCAAGGAATATCTCATGCCCGCCTATCTTCTCGGTCTCGACATCGGCACCACAGGCGCCAGAGCGTTGCTTTGCGACGAAAACGGCCGGGTTCTGGTAGTCTCAACCGCCGAGTACCCGCTCTCGACTCCCCAACCACTCTGGAGCGAGCAGAACCCGGAGGACTGGTGGCGCGGAGCGTGTGAGACGCTCCGCACGGTTGTGGCGCAGGCAGGCGTCGCACCGGCGCAGATCGCAGGGCTGGGCTTGACGGGCCAGATGCATGGATCGGTCTTTCTGGACGAACAGGATCGGGTCATTCGTCCTGCGCTGCTGTGGAACGATCAGCGCACCGCGGCGGAGTGCGCCGAGATCACGCAGCGCGTTGGCGCCGAACGACTGATTGCCATTGCCGGAAACCCGGCGCTCACCGGGTTCCAGGCGCCTAAGATCCTCTGGCTGCGCAACCACGAACCAGAGCATTACGCGCGGCTTGCGCAGGTGCTGCTGCCCAAGGACTACATCCGCCGCAAACTGACCGGCATCAGTGCCACTGATGCCGCCGACGCCGCCGGAACCCTGTTGCTCGATCTGCGCCGCCGCGACTGGAGCGATGACCTGCTGGCGGCGCTCGACATTCCGCGCGCCTGGCTCCCGCATGTGTTCGAGGGACCAGACGTGACCGGCGGAATCCTGCCGGAGATTGCAGCCGACCTCGGGTTGCCCGCTGAACTGCCGGTCATTGCCGGCGGCGGCGACAATGCGGCAGCGGCGGTCGGCGCCGGCATCGTACAGCCCGGCATTATCAGCAGCAGTATTGGCACCAGCGGGGTTCTGTTCGCCTATTCCGACGAGATTGCACTCGATCCGCAGGGGCGCCTGCACACCTTCTGCCATAGCGTTCCAGGACGGTACCACCTCATGGCAGTCACGCTGGCAGCCGGCGGCTCGTTCCGCTGGTTCCGCGATACGTTACGCGCCGTCACCGGTCAGAGTCTCAGTTACGACGAACTGACCACGCTGGCGGCATCGGTTCCACCTGGCGCCGAAGGGTTGATCTTCCTGCCCTATCTCAGCGGCGAACGCACACCACACCTCGACCCGCTGGCGCGCGGTGCATTCATCGGGTTGACGGCGCGCCACACACCGGCGCATATGGCGCGCGCAGTGATGGAAGGAGTCGTCTTCTCGCTGCGGGACGGACTGGAGATCATGCGCAGCCTGGGCATTGCGCCGGACCAGATCCGCGCCACCGGCGGTGGGGGCAAAAGCCCGCTCTGGCGACGGTTGCAGGCGGACATTTACGCCACCGATGTTGTGACGCTGGCGGCGGAAGAGGGACCGGCATACGGCGCCGCGCTGCTCGCGGGGGTAGGCGCCGGGGTCTTCCGGGATGTGGACGATGCCGTTGCACGCTGCGTGACGCTCACAACGACGACCGCGCCGGACGACCGCGCCGTCGCACGGTATGATGAGGTCTACGCAGTCTACCGTGACATGTACGCAACACTGCGCGACAGCATGCACCGGCTGGCGCATCTTTCGCTGGCAACGTAACTGCACGGCTCAGTCGAACGGTACTTCAAGCAAACAGCGGCGAGGCAAAGACTCCGCGCCACTCTGCAACGCCGGGTGGGGTGCAGAACAGCGGAGCCGCCAGGTGACGGTCACGCGCGATACGCCGGGCGAACCCGCAACGCCAGCGAGCCGGGCGGCGGCCGCGTCGCGGGCGCACCGCCGATTAACGTGACCGTCACCATGTTGGAGGGAAACCTTGACCACATTCGACTACGCGAATCAGGCGCTGCGGCACGACATGGCGGCATACGCACGGGCATTGCGCACAATTGTCGAAGCCTTGCCCGAGGCGCGATCATTGTGTGACAAAGTGCTCAAAGAGGTGCGTCTGGTGCAGGCGCTACTGGCATTCGCCAACAGCCCGCAGATCGCAACGCTCGCGCAGATCGCCTACACAATCAGCAATCTCTGGCCATATCGTGAGCAATCACTGGCACGCACGCTTGGCTTCTCCAACGAGATCAACGAGGCGCGCGCCTACCGCAACGAAGCGCAGCGTGCAATCACCATGCTGGCGCGCCACACATCGAGCGATCCGCAGGCGCATGAATTGACCACCTGTTTCAATAACATCATCGCGTATCTGGAAGAGGAAGAACGATTGCTGATCGAGTGCGACCAGGCGATACGCCCGCACGCCGAGAATATGGAGATTACCCGCAAACGTCTGAACCTCCTGATTGCCGCAATCGACGCGCGCCTGCCCACAACGGCGGAAACCGCCGCCATCCTCGCGTCGTACAGCGAAGCCTCACGCCTGCTCCACGACTGGGAGAGCGGCGTCCCCCTGGATGAGCGCGGCATCGCCATCCTGGAAACCTGCCTCGACCTGCTCGAACGCGCCAGCGTGGTCTTCCCCTCAGCAGCGCTGAGTCCTGGTGATAGGGGTTAGGGGTTAGGGGTTACCGGCACCTGGCGCGCAACCGATGGCGATACGGACAGCAGCGACGCACTGACCCACCCCGTCGCTGCTGGCGCACGCACGCGGTACCAGCGCTGATCGGCGCTGCGCTCGATAATGATGACTGCATCCTGGACGTTCATCTGCCCTACGATGCTGCCTGCGCCTGGCGCACTCCGGATCGGACCGGCGCGTCGGGCAGCCACGGTTGGCTCAGGAGTGCGCTTCAGCGAACGAGACTCTGCCGGCGCGGCAATTGTCACCCTGCCGTTGAGATTACTGACTTCGATGAGAAACGTCGTGGAAAACACATTCGATGGCTGCTGGCGCACATTGCCTGCTGCAATCACCTGAACACGGCGCAGCATGCCATCGCTACACAGCCAGAGTTGCACCACGCCCCGTTGGATGTTGAGATCGAGCGGCGTGTTCGTATTCGTCGCACGTGGCGGCAAAAGCGGTCTGCCAAGCGCTCCCAGCGCCGCCGGCGTCACATCCGCAGCCGCCTGGTACGCCGTGCAGCGCCGCCCATCAATCGTTTCCGTGCGACCGCGCGTCATCTCTGCCAGTGGAAGCGCATTGCCCAGTCGTCGTAACAGATTGTCGAGACGGTAGGGAGGCGACAAAAACGATGGCGCATTTGAACCGACCGTGTACCAGACCGCTTCGGTTACACCGTGGATTGGGAGCGGACCGACAGCATACGTCACCCCATTCGCGCGCACTGCGGTAACGCCGGTCGTCGGGTCGATACCCTGGCGCAGCAGTTCTGGCGCGCGCAAGACAAATGCGAAGTTTGCGCCGTTATACTCGCCAGTGTAGTCGATCAACGTCTCCTCGCGCACGCCGCGTGCGCCAGCCACGACGCCTGCTGCGCGAATGGATACGTTCATCTGATAGGACGGCGACTGTGACGTGCGTTCCAGCGCCGCAGAAAGCAGACGTTCGGTTTCTTTCGCTGCTGCGCCCGGCGTGGTCGTCGGGCGTGGCGCGCCGCCCGGCGCCGCAGGCTGGCGCGGAGGCGTGGGGGTGACGGTTACGATTGTCTGCGCCCACGCCGGTTCTGCCGCTGGATCCGGCAGCGCAGCGCCTGCCAGCAGCGCAACGCTCACTATCAGCATAAAAAGACGCACTTGCATGACTTGCTATCGGAGTCATCGACCATATCGGGTTCAAGTATACCCCAATCAGCGCCAGGATAGGGCGGTACTTTTGGGGGAGGCAGGCTCTTGTTTGCGTTTTAGAACAAGTGTGCTATAATTCGTGTCGCCTTTTGTCGATCCCTGTCTGCCACACGGGTGCAGGGAGGCATCATGCGCAGATCGTACAACCCGGGCAAAGGAGTTCAGACAATGCTGCGACCATCGGTATCGCCGCGGATTGCGATCATCGTGCTGACACTGAGCGCCGCCGTCCTGTATCTGGATTATCGGTATGCGCCTTCGTCCATCGTTTTTGACCGACCGCTCCAGCAGAATGGGATATTCGACCCAGCCTGGTTGCAGACGACAGGAGCAACTCCTGCGTTTGCGCACATTTCGTCACCACGCTTCGTGCTGCTCGGTGAGAGTGCGCCGTTGAGCCTGGCCGGCGATGTGGGCCACAACGTTCGCGTAGCGCTCGATGCCAGCAACGGCGCCCTGCGCGATGTCATCATCCGACCGGGTGAGACGTGGAGTTTCAACGCCAGCGTCGGCCCGCCTGCTCACATTCGCGTACGCGTCGTCGCTGGCATCCCCGGCGGTGGATGGTGCGATCTTGCCAGCCGGTATGTTCAGGCGCTGCGTCCGGTGTTGCCGCCCGAAGCGTTCGCCTTTCCGAACCACGTGCGCACCGCTGGCATCGGGTTGCTGAATGTCGCCGATGAAGACGCAGTCGCCATCTGGAATATCGACGGTCAGCCCGGATCATTCGGCGGGCGCCAGGATTTGCAGATCACCAATACGACCAATGGTACGCTGCGGTTGGTTGTCGTCGAGGGACCAGCGGCGGACCAGATCGTCGTGCGGGCATTGAGGGTAGCGGATTGAATGTCTCCTACCCTTCTTTCTTGCTTCCCATGAACCCGCCAAGCCCTTTCATCATCGACTCAGCCGCTCCCGCAACGCCACTGACGTCAGCGGCGAGCAACCCTTCAACCTGACCGGCGATTGGCGCCGGCAATTTCTCTTTCAGAAAATCCGCAACCGTCTTGATCGCCATCTGCGCCTGCGATTCGGTAATGCCAGCTTTTTCGGCCACAAGTTGCGCGAGAGTCGCCATCTTTCTCCTCCTTCTATTCGAGCCTGCGACAAAACTATGGTACCATAGTTCAGCAATCATTGCAGGCGCAGCAGCGTCGCCTGGCGCACAACAGGAGGCTCACAGTGGAGCACATACACATCCTCACCGACGCCGCTCCGGTCCCACACGGCGCATACGATCAGGCCATCCGTATCGGCAATATCGTGATCACATCGAGTTACATGGGGTTGCATCCGAGTCACGCAGGCATTATCGCCGGCGGTTTCGAGGCGGAGTTTCGTCAGGCGATGCACAATATCATCGCCGTGCTCACAGCCGCCGGGTGTACGCTACGCGACGTGGTGCGCGTGAATGTGTCGCTGACCGATATACAGAAATACACCGAGATGGATCGGCTCTACCGCGAATATTTTCATCCGCCCTACCCGACGCGCCGCACGATTGGGGTCAAAGAATTACTCGGCGGCGCGCAGGTCGAGATCGATGTATGGGCGATGGTGCGTGAGGACGCCGGTCATTCCCAATAATCGTACTCAATACCGAGAGCCGTGGCGCGCGCCACATCCGCGCCATACAACCGCCGAACCACGTGCAGCGCAACATCGATGCCGGCGCTGACCCCGGCAGCAGTGATAATCGCGCCGGTATCGACCCAGCGCTCATCCTCGACGACTTCGATTTCAGGGAAACGTTCGCGCATTTCGTCGATCCGTTCCCAGTGCGTCGTCGCCGGGCGACCGCCAAGCAGACCCGCCTGTGCCAGCAGGAAACTGCCGGTGCAGACGCTGACCGTCAGTTCCGCTTCCTGCGCGCGCGAGCGCACCCATTCCACCAGGTCGTTGCGCTCAAGCGCAGAGCGAACTCCCGCGCCTCCCGGAATGACCAGTACATCGACCGGCGGGCAATCGTGGATCGTCCGCTCCGGCTGAACGACCAGCCCATTGCGGCAGCGCACCGGCGCCATCGACTCGGCGACTGCGAAGACATCCATCAATCGCTCGTGATCGCCGGTCAGGTTGCGCACCGAGCTGAATACTTCGAACGGACCGGCAAAATCGAGCAACTCAACGTCGTCGAAGATCAGGATCGCAACGGTACGTTTGCGAGATGACATCACCGCCTCCTTTCTCTTTGACGAGTGAACGGACATATATTGTAACCGATTTTTACCAGTTCTGGCGCATCAAAGAGAAGGAACGGGCGTGTGTCGCACGAGAGATCAGGCGCTAACGGTCTATCTGTCGGTGATGCGCGCTGGCAATGTGCCATGCGCGTCCATTGAAGCGCACAAGCAGAACAAGTTCGTGCGTCTCACGCGGACTCGACAGGGTGATTGGGATGCGACGCATACTCCCTTCGGGAATAGCAGCGAACCAGACGTCCTGGACATACGGACCGATACGTCCCCAGCATCCTGGTTGGCGCAACACGTCAGCGGGCCAGCGGCGCAGCGCCTCACTGATGTCCCGATGCGCCGACGGCGCTCCAGGATCGACAAACCGCATCACGCCGGTCATATCGTGGCGATCCAGAGCGAACAGCACCTGCTGCGCAACATGCTCCGGCGGTTGCGGGATCATGCCTGCGCGCCGCAGGAAGAACGGGACGTTGCGTTCCCAGAAGCGGCGCACCTGGATCGTCAGATGCGCCTGGATCGGCATGTCGCCGACGGCAACTCCTGGAACAGCAACGGGCCACAAGATTATCAACCCCATCAGGAGACTGAGACTGACGCGCTGTAAACAGAACGCCTCTCGGCGTTCTGAGGAGATCAGAGCGCACAGCAGTCGCTTCATGGCAAACTCTCTCCATAAACGGCGTCGTGCGAAGCACAGCCAGAGAAGCGTGCCTGCTCCACAACACGCATCGTATACCCGGTCAAAGGACGATATTGCTCACATTGGGGAGGCGAACGATCGCCAATGTCGCCATGAAGATGCAATGAGGGGAGGCGTTTTGAGACAATAGCAACTACTTGCACTGCCATTCAGCAGGCAATAGACGATGCGCCGCCCCCCACTTCACTGCACGCGCCGGCTGTTGCGCCTCCCACACCTGGACAGACGGGTAAGGCGCGGAGTCCTCACCCGTCTTCCTCCTCGCAACAACAATTCCTACGGTCGCTGCAACGTATGCAGGTACGCCAGCAGATTCGCCATGTCTTCATCGCTCATTTCGTGCGGCGACATCACGCCGATCTGCCCCTGGCCGCCGCTGCGGATCCAGGCTGCGATGTTCTCCTCAGAGCGCGGCTGGCCATTTGGCAGGTTTCCGCGGTAATTGACCCCTTCGGGATAGATCGGACCTGCCGTGGTCATCACACCCGCCATGCCCGGACCGACAAGCTTATCGGTGCCGGTCGAGTGGCACGCCAGGCATCCGCCGTCGTTTTCGTAGTAGATCTTCCCCTTCTCAGGGTCGCCGTTGGCTGAGATCGTGCGAGCCAGCGGTTCGACTGGCGCACTGGCGGCTGGACCGCTTTGCCCGCCGCCGCCGCATGCCGAAAGCGTCAGCACCAACGCTAGCAGAGCGGCGAATGTGATCGTGTACGTGCGATTCATAGAATCCTCCCTACCTAGATGAAGGCACAATGTTCAGATACATGGACAGAGAGAGTTTCCCAACCAGATCAGGCGCAGCAGGCTTTTCGCCCGACTGTCGCACCAACCCGGTCGCCGACAGGAGACGGTTACGCGCTGCGAGGAGGAGGGGTGGGAGGAGGCGCCAGATTACGCGAGAATGTATACGAAACGGACATCAGCCAGCCGACCGCCGTCAGAAGCACAATCAACACGATTGGGAGCGTAAGAATCGCCGGGTAGAACACCGGCGGCAGCGCCGAGACTGGCGGAAGCGAACTATTCGTATCAATGTTGAACGTGCACGTAAATGAGGGTTTCTGATGCGAAGACGTGCGGGTCATCAACCAGGGCGCAACGTGACAGTGCACAATGCAACAGAATGGAGCGTGCAACGCGATATTCCACACGAGCAGAATTGCCAAAACCCGTGGCGCTGCTCTGCGCGCGGTGTGCACCATTGCCTGAACAACGAGGGAAAGCCGTCCGGGCAAACTGTTCAGTTGTGCGGATGCACGTACCATGTGCGATTTATCACAAAGATTGACAGGGGTATGGTAGCACACCTCCAGGACGTTTGCAACTCATTTCGAGTGAACACATCTTCACCGTTTGCGTCTGGATGCCGATGGCGTTCGACGCAGAGCCGTTGCATGCCGTGAGGATTCGGTTGTGATGGAGCAGATCCACGGGATTCCAGAATCCATTATACGGCATATTACGTGCTAATCGGCAACAGAAAATCGACAGTCACATCATCGGCGTCGATCCGCCGCACCTGCACCTCCACCCGCCACACGCCGGCAATGCCGAGCGTCTGGTTGCGAACAATATACCTTCCCTGACCATCAGGCTCTGCAATAACATGTGTTTCGCCGATATCCCTGTCGCTAAGACGAAACATCACCCTGACTCGTTGCACATCACGCGGCTGGTTCTGTGCATCGGTAATCGTAATGCGCATTACATTGCGACCAACGACGGCAGGTTCGACGTGCAGCGCAACCCGTAGATCGCCTGCTGATTGGATTGCCGTGAATGGCTGTGGATCAGAGAGCGGCGCCGGTTCTTCTGGCGTTGCGGTTTCCTCAACAACAACGCTCGTGGGTTCAGGCACGACAGTTGGTGCGGCAACCGGCGGTTGCTGCACCGGCGCTGCGCCCGGATGCGGCAGACTCGTCAGCACTCCGGCAACCCCAACGATCACAAGCGCAAACGCCGCCTCGAACGGCGCTGAGCGACGCATCCGCAGCACTACGGTCATTGCTCTCGCCGCATGCTTCGCTGCGCGGCGCACCAGTCCAAGATGATAGGCGCCAATGCCAGCCACAAGCGCGAACAGCGCAGTCTTTGCCAGTAATGTGCGCCCATAAGCGGTCACCCACAAGTCGCTCTCGTCGCGCAGATAGGATAGCGCCGCAAGCGCGCCGCTGATCGTCAGCGCGACAACCGATGCAAGCGCCAGCCACGAGAAGCGCACCAGCGCCCGTCGCACAAGATGCGGCGCCGACGCCGCATTCCGGCGAAGCAGCACGACGGTCAGCGCCATCAGCCCGCCAACCCAGATCGTCACTGCTGCCAGATGCACCCAGTCGAGCGCCATCGACACAAATGGTCGATCCGTCGCTGCGGCGTGCCCGCTGATCGAAAAGGTGAGCAGGATCAACCCGCCAATCACCACGCCTCCAGGATGGGACCATCGGTTAGAGAACCGCATCACGCCAATAAAGACCATCGTAAACGCTATCCGTCCGGCGAGCGCCTGCCCCAATCGGGTATCGCGCGCAACAGCAGTGATGGTATCCGGCGTCACGCGCCCGGCGACCGTGATTGTGTACGCAACAAAGAATGCCAGTGTTGCCACGAGCAGAAGGAATGATGCGCCGGCGGTCATTCGTCGTATTGGCGCTGCCAGATCTCCGCCTTCCGATATAAGCGTCACCGACAGGAAGACCCATCCGCCAATCGCTGTTACGGCGCCGATCAGCATCACGCTGCGTAGCAGCGCCAGCAGATCAACGGATGGTGGCAATCCAGGTTCGCGCGAAACCGGCGACGTCTCGGGCGCCTCGTTCATCACGGGAGTCGGCGTCGATTGCGGGATTGGAGCGGATACCGTCGGTTCAGGCAGGACGCCGAGCAGCGTGAAGGCGAAATATCCTTTCACCAGATGCCCATCACGCCCCACTGCCTGCCATGCCACTGTGTAGACGCCGGGATCGAGCGGCGGAAGGCTGACGTGCAATGCCCGCGGATCGTCCGACGCCCGACCGCCATCGCCACGATCAACGGCGCGCCCTGTGGCGTCGAACACCTGCACCGATGTGAACGCCTCCTCGATTGGTTCGTTGAAGGTTATGCGCACCGAGTGAGGAGCAGCGTCGAGCTGCGCATCCGGCGCGGGTTCAGCCGACACAATCTGCGGGTGAGCGTACACGACCGACGCCGACAGTAGCATCAGCCATACGACGACGGCGCTCATCGCCAACCGGTAACGCCGATGTTGGAGGAACGAGCGTCGCCTGGTTAGAATTCTGTCAGAATACAGGGGGCTTGTATGGGGAGATGTTCGAGATCGCGGCATTGCTCGTACTGCGCCCTCCCACAGGGACACCATTTTCCCTCTGATGCCACATCGCAGTCAATCAGACAAGATGTTCGAGCGCCTGGTTCGCTTCAAACACGAGTTATACTCATGCGTGGTCATTTGTATAATACCGCCGGGGCGCGCAGCGGGACGCCTGGGCGCTGCGGGCGAAAGCCCTCGCTGAGGACGCAGTTCGACCATGCTCACCGCACGCGGTTCGACTGCGCTCACCGCAAGTGGAAGCCCCGCTAGGGCTGCTGATGCCAGGGCGCAGTCTGCGTCCACGACACGACTGCCGGTGCGCGTTGACCGTTGCGCCTTGCACAGCGAACGCTTGAATATCTCGTCTGACTGACTGCCATTTAGTATTAGTGAGTCCACTGCACAAAGGCTTAACCACCAAGGACATGGAGCGCACGAAGGTGAAGAACCATGAAGCGCATTTCCTGTGTGTCCCTTTGTGACCTTTGTGGTTCGCTTTGTGCCGTGAAGTCATTAGTGTAAAGGGATGCTCTGTCGGAGCACCCCTCCGCCTGGACGCCGAATGTCACGACTGATGCATCACACGGCGACGCAGCGCCCACCCGATCAGCATCACCCCGGCGCCAGCCGCGAGCAACACAAGCCAGGGCGCCTCCTCGCCGGATGTGGCCGGCAGCGGCGTAGCCGCAGCCGCCGGGGTTGCACCGGCGCTGAGGGTAAACCGGAAGCGTCCGGTCTCGCTATGCCCGTCGGTGCTGGCATTCTTCCAGTTCACCGTGTAGACGCCATCGCTCAGACCGGGGCTGAGCGACACAATGAGCGTTTTGCGATTCGGGTCATTCCGATCCAGCGTTGTATCGCCGCGATCAACCTGATTGCCGCGTGCATCAGTGACGCGAATCGTGTTGCCTTCCGGCTTCAATTCCTGCGAAAAGACGATGACGACACGCTCTGGCGCTGAGGTAACTGTTCCGTTGGCGGGCGGTTCGGATGAAACATAATCAGCGTGCGCCAGCGCCCGACTCGCACTGATGAACGTCAGCGCCAGCAGGGTCAGCATGGCGATCATGGGCTTGAGGCGAAGAAATGATGGCATATGATGACTCCTTCGAGTGTTTCAAGGTAACTCGATTGAACACATATCCGGGTGGAGCGCGCCTGCCATAGCATTCGCACATGGCAGACCAAGAGGGCATTGCCACGCCCTCGTTGCGGCGCGCGAACAGGAACGAATATCAAGGGCGATGGACGCCCTTTGAGCAATCCGTTCAATTCCTGGGAGGGGGAGGTTGCGGGGAGGGTGCAAAGCGATGGTAGCGCGCCGTTGCATCAGGCGTTCGCACCCGCACCAACAGCAGACAAACGATGACAAGCAGCAGCGCCGCTACACATTCATACACGGCGCGGAGTGTCAGCGCAGGTGAGGGAGAGACTTCTGCCGCATACGATGCAAACGAACCTCCAGCGCCTGGAGCCAGGCGGCAAAGAAACTGGACGGGGTGCGGCGTCGTGTGGTCGCGTGCCGACAGCACGTAGCAGTGTACAACACAGAGCAGCGGCAATGCAATCGTGACGATGATGGAACCAAGAGCCGGCAGAACACGGGCGCGTATGGCAGGCGCCCCTTCACTGCCGTTGCGAGGGCAGAGCGCAGATTGTAAAGCGTGGATTGCAGACACGGCATTCAGTGGGACAGGACATCACAGACAGGCGAGAAAACGTCGTTCAGCGTCTTATGTCAAACCAATGCCAAAATGCTACCGCTCATAGAACATGAACATTTTGCTCTGGCGCCGGAAAATGCGCATCGGCGTCGGCGATGCCCATGTGTTTCAACATAGAACATGAACATCTTGCTCTGGCGCCGGAAAATCGGCGCACGCTGAGCACATCAGTCTTCATCTGGTGCGAGAAGCGCCGCCAGTCGATGTGCGCCGGCTCCCATCGACAGCACGGGCAGGACCAGAGGCGCGGCGCCACGCCTCAATCCGGCGACGTACCGCCGGCAGGCGCAGGATCAGCGCCACTGCCACCAAAGCCCCAAGGATCAGCGGCTGGCGAATATCGCTCTTCTGCGCCCAGGCATAGTGCACCAGCGCCAGCGGCGCCGCCAGGTACACCAGACGATGCAGACGCTTCCAGGAACGCCCCAGCCGCCGCTGCCATCCTTTCGTTGAGGTCAGCGCCAGCGGCACGAGGAGCAGAAGCGCCGATGTTCCGACGAGAATATACCGCTTCTCAGCGACTTCCTGCACAATCAGGGGAATGTTGAGACCAAAGTCGAGCGTGGTGAACATCAGCATGTGCAGCACGGCATAGAGAAAGCCGTACAGTCCAAGCGGACGCTGCAGGGCAAGGATGCGCTTCCAGCCGCTCACGACGCTCAACGGCGTACAGACAAGCGATGCAATCAGCAAGATGATCGCCGCGTAGCCGGTGCGCTGTGTCAGGTATTGGATAGGATTGACGGTCAGGTTCCCGGTGAATGCATCCCATGCCAGCAGCGCCAGCGGCGCCAGGCCCCCAAAATGAACAAGGTGCATCCCGTTCTTTTTCAACCAGTCGCGCATGGATGATTGGTACTCTTCTTGAGCGATATCTCGCTTTATTGTATCGGTAGTATCTTCTCTACCATCAGGGAAGCGGTGTTAGCGCAACCACCGTCAGAACCCGGCTGCCGACGGGCAGGTCGTTGCAGGCATCGAGGCTGCGCATTTTCCATACCGCCTGCCAGAAATCGAGGTGGCGCCAGTTTGGCGTAGGCGTCAGCGTAATCTCAATAGTCCGCGGATAACCAAGGGTCGGGTGATAGTCGGCGCGCACCGAAAGCACATCATCACAGGCGCACCCGCGTGAGACACAGGTTCGGCGCACCGTTCCGTGTCGTTCGACCAGATCAAACAGATCGCGCACCGCAACCGGCGGCTGCTCGCATGGTCGCGTAGCATAGCGCGTTTGCCGCACCCGCTCAGCCTGCACGTCCACTTCCATCCGACACCCGCGATCACGCAACTGCATGCGATAGGCATCGAAGGTGCGTTCATTCCAGCGCCTGTATGCGTCGAGCAAGGCGGCATCGCGTGCCGCCGGCTGACGAGCAATCGCCAGCACGCCACTGATGCCACATGCACCCGTGAGCAGCAGCAGTGCGACGATCAGAAGCCGGATGTTGCGGAAGAGAGGCGGCATAGAAGAATCATACCATGATTTGACTTCACTGCAAAAAGCTGTAACCACGAAGGTAACCACAAAGGTCACAAAGGGACACGAAGGACATGCGCTTCATGGTTCATCCCCTTCGTGCGCTTCGGGTCCTTTGTAACCACGAAGGGCACAAAGGGACACCAAGGACATATGCTTCATGGTTCATCCCCTTCGTGCGCTTCGGGTCCTTTGTAACCACGAAGGGCACAAAGGGACACCAAGGACATGCGCTTCATCCCCTTCGTGCGCTTCGGGTCCTTGGCGGTGAAGCCGGTGTGCAGTGGACTCATACCATGATTTCACTACCGTACACTTTTTTTCTGGGGGTTGACTTATGGTATACTCCATGGCGAGTCCCAGCCCTAGGAGGAATCATGAGCGACAACGTACGCCGATACCGTGCCATCCGCCAAGCCTTGAACCGGCTCTACCCCC